>JBBQST010000155.1:0-9524 GCA_038213625.1 Thermoflexales bacterium | reverse complement strand
GGCGTGGCCGGCGGCGGTGTCAAAACCCAGGATCGCCTGATCGACACGGCCGAGATTCTGCGCAAACAGCACAGCTTTCAGGGCTATTTGCACCTCAAAATTATGCCCGGCGTCGAGCGCGAGCAGGTGTTGCGGGCCATGGTTCTCTCAGATCGGGTCAGCGTCAATCTGGAAGCGCCCAATCAGAAGCGGCTCAGCGTTCTGGCACCCCACAAAACCTTCTTCGAGGAGTTGTTGCAGCCGCTCAAGTGGGCGGCCGAGATTCGCCGCACCATGCCGCCGCCCATGCGTGCCGGCGGGTCGGGCCGCTGGCCGTCGTTTGTGACGCAATTCGTGGTCGGCGGGGCCGGCGAAAGCGACGTGGAAATCCTCAACACCACCGCCGAGCTGACCAAATTGGGGCTTCAGCGCGCCTACTTCTCGGCCTTCAGCCCCGTGCGCGACACGCCGATGGAGCATTTGCCGGCCGAGAACCCCTGGCGCGAGCATCGGCTGTATCAAGCCTCGTTCCTGCTGCGCGACTACGCGTTCGAGTTTGAGGATTTGCCGTTCAATCAAAATGGTCATCTGCCGCTGGACACCGACCCCAAGCTGGCCTGGGCTCACCTGAATTTGCAGCAGCGCCCCATCGAGCTGAACACGGCCGACCGGCGCGAGTTGCTGCATGTGCCCGGCATTGGGCCGAAGGGGGCCGATGCGATTCTGGCCGCGCGGGGGGGCCGGCAACTGCGCGAGTTGAAGCAGTTGCAAAAGCTGGGTGTGCTCATCGGCCGCGCCGCCCCCTTTATTTTGCTGGCCGGCAAACAGCCAGCTACCCAATTGCCACTTTTTCAGTAGGTGCCGCTGCATCAAAAGGCTGGCAACGACACCATAACACCCTATATGCTGCACGAAACATGATAGTGTTATGCAATATTTTGTGAACTGTTGTTACTCTACACCCAAAGACTTAGATTAAATTCAGTCCTTTGCAAAATGTATCTAAAATCGAAACTGTATACACTATTTTTATAGAGCAGGCGATAGATATTCCTCCTCTTCTCCTCAGTAGAAGCCACCCTTGAGCAAGGTGGCTTCTACGTTTTTCCGGTCATGGCGAGATGTCTGACTTCTCCTATTGGAGTTTAGACGTCTACTTTACGAAACGTGCTATACGTCGGCCATGTCCACTTCAACTGAGTTCAACGGCCTGGGTCTCAGCCTGGGCAATCTGTCGCGTCTCTCGCACGCCCAAACCCGCTCCATCAGCCCCGAGAACTTTAACGGCGCAAAAGGCCAGGGCGGCATGGCCACCGAGGGCACCGGCGCCAACGCCGCCCGCGATCTGGGTTTGGGTTGGAAGGTCTCGCCCTCGGTCAACATTCCTCCCAAGTCCACCTTTACCCTGGCCGAGATCGACGGTCCCGGCGCGATCCAGCAAATCTGGCTGACCCTGTTCCCGACTTTCTGGCGGCGCGCCGTCATTCGCATGTATTGGGACGGCGAGGAGACGCCGTCGGTCGAGGTGCCGGCCGGCGATTTCTTCTGCAGCGGCTGGGGTGTGCGGGCCAACATTCGCTCGCTGCCGGTGTGCGTCAACCCAGCCGGCGGCTTCAACAGCTATTGGGAGATGCCGTTCCGCAAATCGGCGCGCATCACCATCGAGAACCTGGCCGATGATCCATTGACCTGCTACTACCAGATCAACTACGCCCTGACCGACGTGCCGGACGACGCGGCCTACCTGCATGCCCAATGGCGGCGCAGCAATCCGCTGGCCTACAAAGACGTGCACACCCTGCTCGACGGCGTGCGCGGTTGGGGCCACTACATCGGCACCTATATCGCCTGGGGCGTCAACAACAATGGCTGGTGGGGCGAGGGCGAGATCAAGTTCTTCATGGATGGCGATGCCGAATTCCCCACCATTTGCGGCACCGGCACCGAGGATTACTTCGGCGGCGCGTGGAACTTCGAGCATCCGCGCGGTGAATATGGCGTGTTCAGCGGCCCCTACACCGGCGTGCCGCAGGTGCTCAAGCCCGACGGCCTCTACCAGAGCCAGCAGCGCTTCGGCATGTATCGCTGGCACATCATGGACCCCATTCGCTTCGAGCAGGACTTGCGCGTGACGATTCAGGCGCTCGGCTGGCGGCCGTTCCCGCACCAGGCCGGCGCGCGCTACCTGCCTCTGCAAGACGACATCGCCTCGACCTCATTCTGGTACCAAAATGAGCCGCACGCGCCGTTTCCGGCCTTGCCTGGTCGCGATGGCCTTGAGGTGATTTAGCGCTTGGCCGAAGATCGTGCACGTGCACGTTTAACGTGTCACGTGCACGATCTGATCCCCGCCTGACCACTCTGCGGTATCGTCGGCCCGTGCCCACCGACTATGAACTGCTGCGGCCTTATTTGCCCATTGCGCTATTGCGCCTGCTCGAAGGCAAGCGAACGCGTCTACAAGCCCATGCCATTGCGCTGTTTGTGGATGTGTCCGGCTTCACTCCCCTCACCGAAGCCTTTGCAGCGCTGGGCAATGCCGGGGCCGAGGAATTGACCGGCATCATCAATCAGTTCTTCGAGACACTGGTCGCGGTCATTCAAACCCACACTGGCGACGCCGACGCTGACGCCGATATTGTCGGCTTCGGTGGCGATGCGATGAGCGTGATCTTCGCGTGCCGGCCCTCGCGCACCGCTGCCACAGCCAGACGTGCCTGGCAGTGTGCAACCGCGTTGCAACAGGCAACGGCTCAATTCGCGCAGACCGAAACATCAGTCGGCACATTCCCGCTTGCAGTCAAAGTGGGTCTGGGCCGCGGCACCTTCATGGCCGAGGTGGTGGGCGACCCGGCTCGCGACGCGCGCTTTCTGGCCCATGGCGACGCGCTGGCCTTTGCCAATGCAGCCGAACACGAGGCCCGCGCCGGCGAGGTGATCGTGCACGCATCACTTGCCGCATGGGTGCCGCCGGCTGCATCATTAAGCAGACTCGCGCCTAAAAAGTTAGCCGCACCGGCCATCGACAAACGCAGTGTCCATCTGTTGCACCCGGCGCTGGCACAACGGGTGCTGGCTCGCAGTGCCTTCGTCAATGAGCATCGTCTGGTCACCATCGTGTTTGCCGCGTTCAACACCGCGCGCGAGCTTGGCCTGGCCATGCAGGTGGTGCAGCAATGGGACGGATGTATGGCGCGGCTCGACACCTCGGGTGGCCGCTTGCGCATGCTGGCCTTATTCGGCGCGCCCATTGCTCACGAGGACGATGAGGCCCGCGCCCTGCTCTGCGCACTGGCATTGCGCGAGCGGCTGGCTCAGGCCCGCGCCGGCATTTGCACCGGCTTTGTATTCTGTGGAGATGTAGGCAGCGCCGCACGCCGCGAATACACCGTCATGGGCGATGCCGTGAATCTGGCTGCGCGCTTGCTCCAGGCCGCGCAACCCGGCCAGATCATCGCCAGCGAAAGCACAGCCCGCCCCACGATTCCCGCCGCGAGATTCGTCTGGCAATTGCTGCCGCTCTTGAAGGTCAAGGGCAAAGTCGAGCCCGTGCAAGCTCGGTTGTTGCAGGCCAGCAC
Organism: Thermoflexales bacterium; assembly: GCA_038213625.1. Lineage (GTDB taxonomy): Bacteria > Chloroflexota > Anaerolineae > J036 > Brachytrichaceae > JANMVQ01. The sequence continues at coordinate 5,967 of JBBQST010000155.1, read as the reverse complement.
AACGGATTCCAACGCCAGCGAACCCAGCCATGCCAGGGCGGCTTATGTGGGCCGGGCAGATGAACTCGCACGCATTCAAACCAGCCTGCATGCGGCCCTGCAAGGACAGGGGTGCGTCGCTCAACTGGTGGCCGATGCTGGTCTGGGCAAATCGCGACTGGCCCAGGAAATTATGCAGTGGGCGGCACAGGCGGGATTTGAGGTTCATCTCAGCGCCGGCCAGCCATATGGCCAGGCCGCCTATGCCGCCTGGCGCAGCCTGTTGCGCAGTGTGATGGGTCTGGCCCAGGTCGAGACGGATCTCGACACCCGCCTCGCCGCGCAAAGTTGGCTGGCGGCGCATCACATCATCGAGCCAGTCCAATGGCCCCTGCTCGCTGGCGTGCTGGGGGTGCCGGCCGATGGCGATGGCACAACCACCTGGCTGCAACAATTGGACCCCGCCACGCGCCAGCACATGTTGCACGCCGCCTGCTGGGCCTGTCTTCAACTCGCCGCCCGCCAACAGCCCCTATTGCTGGTGCTCGACGATGCCCACTGGCTGGACCCGGCCTCCACGGCACTCCTGCGCTTCGTGTGTGCCCAAGCCGCACAGGTGCCATTGGCCGTGCTGGTGCTACAACGCCCTCCCACGCTGGTGCTCGATAGGGCGCAAACACTGCATCTGAGCGAGTTGGGACCCACCGATGCGCACGCGCTGGCCCTACAAGCCTGGCAACGGCAGTTTGGCGAATGGCCGCCGGAGCACACGGCCCAAGCCATCGCTCAACGCGCTCAGGGCAATCCCTTTTTCATCGAGCAACTGGTGAGCTTTGCCAAACAGCGCGGCCGTTTCGACCCGCACGAGGTGCCGGACACCCTGCGCAGCCTGTTGCTTAGCCGGATCGACCAACTGACGCTGGAGGCGCAAACAGTCTTAAAGGTGGCCAGCGTGATTGGGCCACAACTGAATGTTGCCTGGGTGCACGCATGCTGGCCGGATGCCAGCAGCATCAACCCAGACCAGATCGAGGCCGAGCTGGATCACTTGATTCGGCTGGACTTGTTGCAAAGTGAGGCAACGACAGCCCGGGCCACCCATACTTTTCGCCACGCCACGGTGCGGGAGGTGGCCTATGAGAGCTTGAGCTTTGCCACTCGCGCGGCCCTGCACGAAAAGGCCGGCTTTGCCATTGAACACGAGGCCGTTGCCGAAACCACCTTTCTGGAGTTGCTGGCCCATCACTTCGGCCACAGCAAAAACACGGCCCAGCAGCGCCTGTATTTTCGCAAGGCCGGCGATGCCGCCAGGGACAACTTTGCCAATGAGGCGGCACTGGCCCACTTCGAGCGGTTGCTCAAGGTGCTGCCGGCCAGCGAGTTCGCGGCCTCGCGCAGCCAGGCGCTGGTGCAGCTTGGCAGTGTGCAAGAGCATGTGGGCGAGTGGAGGCGGGCCGAGCAAAGCTATCGGCAAAGCCTGACCACGGCTCAGACTGCCCATGCCCCACGCGAGACCGCGCACAGTTTGCGCGCATTGGGTGCGCTGTTGTCGCGGCGGCAATCTCACGCCGCAGCGGTGCGCTGGCTCTCGCAGGCTGTCGACGCCTTTACCGCGCTGGGCGACAACGAGGGATTGTGCCGCACGCTGTCATACCTCAGTTTTGCCCAATTGGAACTGGGCCGGCTGGCTGAGGCGGCGCAACTGGCGCAGCATGAACTTGAGGTTGCCTCGGCCAACCAGGATGTGACCGGCCAGTGTGATGCCCTGCAAGTGCTGGGACAAATTAGTTTGCAGCGCGGCCGCTTCGATGAGGCTCGCGAGTTTTTGAATCGCGCGCATCAGTTGGCGACGGCGCACCATGATGTGATCGGCGAAATCTTGATCGGCAATGATCTGGCCCTGTTGCACTGGCGCAATGGCGATGCCGCCGCTGCGCTGAATCAGCTCTCCACTGCGCTGGCCGTGGCACACAAGATTGGCTACACCGTGTGGGTGTGCATTCTCACCAACAACATCGGCGATGTGTGCCGTGAGCTGGGTTGGCTGAGCGACGCCGAGGTGTGTATTGCCGAGGCGTTATCGCTGGCGTTGCAATTGGGTGACCAAGCCAATCTGCTGACCTGTCTGGGCAATGCGGCTTACCTGCTGCGCGATCAACGGTATCTGGCCGAGGCCGAAGCGGCTCTGCGCGATGCGGTGCTGTTGGGGAGGCAGCTGGAGATGCCGGCCCAACAATGCGAGCATTTGCAGGTGCTGGCCGAGCTGTGTCTGGCGCGCGGAGACACGACTGAAGCGTTATCGCACGCCAATTCCGCCGAAACATTGGCGCTGAAAAGCGGCAACAGCGAAGTAGGGTTTAAGGCACGCATATTGCGCATTTTCGCGCAATGGAAGCTGGGCGAACGAAGTCTCGCAGCGGCACAGCAAATCTTACGGCTGATGTTGCGCGACACCCAGGCGCCGTCTGAGCAGGCGTTGGTCTATGACACATTGTGGCAAATGGCGCGGCGGCCAGACGATTTGGGCGAGGCTGTGGAGCGGTATATCGCGCTGTATCGGCAACTGCCGCGCCAATACTTTGCCGAGCGCGTGCGTGCCTTGAGGCCCGATGCGAAGCTGGAGCCATATACGCAATCTGGCGTGTTCAACCTGGCTTCTGCGATGCGAGCACAGGATACGCCGGCCGACCTGCAAATTTTGTTGGCCCAGGCGGGTCTCATCACCGCTGCATGAGCGGCATGTACGCGAGCTTAGTGCCGATGGAAATCGAGAGTGTGTTGGTGTAGCCGGTGTAGCGCACATAGATATCGGCCACGGTGTTGCCATCGTACGAAGTCAGGTTGGTGGCTGTGGAGCGAAAGGCAATGTGGTGGCCGTCGTCGGAGATGCTGGGCTGGGTGGAGCTGCCGTTGGGCTGGCCCGTCGGCGGCTTGGACACCAGCTTCGTCTGGCCGGTTTGCGTGTCATAGACAAACACATCGCTATCGGCATCGGTATCATCCAGGCTTAGATTGGAGGCTGTGGACGAGAAGGCGACATAGCGGCCATCGCCCGACACCACCGGCTCGCTGGAATCGCCGTTGGCTTGCGTCCCGCTCAGGCCCACCGACACGCGCACCGTGGTGTTGCCGATGACATCGCGCAGAAAGATATCCTGCCGATTATTCGTATCGCCCGCAATCAGGTTATTGGTGGTGGATGCAAATGCCACCCAGCGGCCATTGCGCGAAACGGAGGGATCACGCGAGTCGCCATCGGTCTGGGTCGCGGTCAACGGCCTGGAGATGTGCAGGGTCTGGCCCGCTTTGGGGCCGCGCACATAGCGCGCATAAATGTCCTCGGCAGTGTTGGTGTCGCCGGCCACAAATTCGTCCGCAGCCCCAAAAGCCACCAGCTCGTTATCGCCATCACCCCCCACGGCCACCGACACCGCGCCAATATAGGTGCCGGTGGTGATGGCGCGCGCTGAGAGCAAACGGGTCGTGCTCATGGGGCTGTGTGCGAACACATCGCTGGTCATGCCGTCGGGGTCGCTGGCCGGCAGGAGCAGGTTGTCCGAGCTGGACAGAAACAGAACGCTGCCCTCGCTGCCCACGACCGGCGAGTAGGACACGCCATTGCCGCGCACGCACGTAGACGGCGGACCCGACGAGACCGAGCGTCGGCGCAACGTCACGTCGTTGGCCGGGAACGAGAGCTGCTCCTGCGCACTAAAAATATGTTCGCCCAGATCGGCATCGCCCACCCCGCAGTCATTTAATAGTGGCAGGTCGGGAATCGACGAGGAGAACGCAACGATGGCGCCATTGGCCGAAATGGCCGGGCTGGCCGAGGACCCCGGCGGCGCGGGCGCATTGCCGTTGAAGTCGTTGGTCAGCCGCAGAATCTGGCCGTTGGACAACCACTTGAAAATATCGGTGGCAAAGTTGGTGTCGCTCGCCAGCACCAGATTGGACGCGTCCGATGCAAACGCCACGGCACTGCCATTGCCCGAAATTTTGGGCGAGAACGAGCTAAAATCCGGATCGAGACCATCGGGTGTCAGCGAAACCCGCACCATCCCATCGACGCTGTAGCCGAAGGCGTCAATCCCGGCCTCATCGCCGTTGTGGGTATAGCTTATGCGGCCATTGTTGATGTCGGCCTGGGTAAAGCTGCTGCCGACCGCCAGGGTGGCTGTGATGAGTTTGAGCGCGCCGTGAGCGGGCAACGCATCGACCCGATAGCGCAACTGAGAATCGGGCACGGCCAGCGTTTGCGAGCGCAGGTCGGTGGGGCCGATGACACGGGTGCCAGATTTGGCCGTCAGCACAGTGTGGGGCGCACGGATCAAACAATCCTCGACCAGGCCGGTGGTGGCAGAGGGCTGCGTGATGGGCGTGCCACCGCCGGCCTGCGGATCTTCCAGAGTGATGGGTGTGCCGATGGGCAATTCGGCGGGCCAAACCACATCACGTATGGCGTAGGTGGTGTGGCTGGAGGTGACGCCGTCGCTGGCCGTGACGACGATGGGCAGCGTGTAGGCGGCGGGCTGCATGGGCGCATACCCCAACAGCGGGCCGGTGCCAGCGGTGCTGGCCTGCCAGATTCGAAAGGTGCTTTTCTCTTTGTCGTAGGACTGTCCGGGCGGGTCGGCCCACACCCACGACACGGTTGCGCCATCGCGGCACACTGCGCCGACGAAGCCGGCCCACCAACCGCGCACACCGCGGCTCCAGGCGGCATCGGCCGTGTGGGCCGGCAGTGCGCTCAGCAACAAGACCAGTCCCACCAAAATCGTTTTACGCCCAATGGCTCGAAAGTGTGTGTGCATACTTTGTATTGTGACGGCAAGCGCCGGCAGAGTCTGTGAACTGCGCCACATGAATCGCTGTTGGGGCAACGCGCTCACACCGCAATCGCGCGTTGCAGGGCTTGCAGATCGAGGATGTGAATGCTGCCGCGTGCGAGTTTGATCCAGTGCCGGGCCGCGAAATCCTTCAGCACCCGATTCACCCACTCGCGGGTGGTGCCGACGAAGTTGGCTAAATCCTGTTGGGTGATGGTAATGACATTGGATTGCTCGGCCACATTCACCCCAGTGGAAAGCTGCAACAACGCAGCGGCAATCCGCGCCGGCATGCTCATGAAGGCCAGTTGTTCCGTATACGTCGTGGTGTAGCGCAATCGCTCGGCCAGCATGCGAATGACATGTTGCACCAGCTTGAAATTGCCGCTGAGCAGGGCCATGAATTCTTCGCGATAGAGCACATACACAAATGCGTTGTCCATGGCCTGGGCGCTGGCTGTGCGCGCGCCTTCGTCCAGCACGGCCAGTTCGCCAAAAATATCGCCGCGCTCATAGATGCGCAGGGTCACTTCGCGGCCGTCGGGGCTGGGCAGAAAGATGCGCACCCGGCCACCACCGATCAGGTAGAGACAGACTCCGGGATCGCCGTGTTGAAAGATCATTTCGCCCTTGTCAAACTGGCGCAGCCGGAACGGCGCACAGGCGGCCTGAGCTTCGCGTTCGTTCAAAACGCGAAACAGCGGAGCCTGCCGCAGAATCTCGGTGGTCAGAGCCAGTTGAACCGGGCGATTGGCAGTCTTGTTCATCGTGTAGATTTTTGAGTGATCACTACAAAGATAGTAGCAGAGTCACTGTAAAGACTTTCACCACAAAGGCGCAAAGATTGCACCAAGACCACAAAGGGATTCCTTTAAATTTCGTTGGATTTCCATTGACAAACCCACTGGCTTTGATATTCTTTTGTCGATGGTTATTTTGAAGCGCACGCTTCTGGCCGCGCTGGCTGCCGAAGCAGCAACCGCAATTGATGCAGCAGATGCATCTGCTGCACGCCTCCTCGCGCGACCACACTAACCCGGCCGTCTTGATATTTGCGTTTGGTTCAGACTGATCGGAGCCTTCTGGTGCGCAGAAGGCTCTTTCTCTTTTTCCACTTGATTCCACCCATATCCCGCAAACGCATTGACTTTGAACTGAA
>JBBQST010000154.1:0-9561 GCA_038213625.1 Thermoflexales bacterium | reverse complement strand
TCAGCCAGCAGCTTCCGATCAGCCAGCAGCTTCTGATCAGCCAGCAGCTTCTGATCCGCCAGCAGCTTCCGATCAGCCAGCAGCTTCCGATCAGCCAGCAGCTTCTGATCAGCCAGCAGCTTCCGATCGGCCAGCAACGCCTCGCGCAAACTCACCGGCATGCGCCCCGGCTCACCAATAAAGGTGTAGCGCAGCACGGCCTTGTCGTCGCGGTTGAACAGGGCCGGTGCCGTCACCGGCGGCTCTTGGATGCGGGCCGTGATGGGTGGCAATGTATCTTTGACAAAGCGCTGGTAGTTGTCGAACTCGCGCTGAATGCTGGCCCGGCTACCCATCTTGGCAATCGTGAACGCATCGGCCCGGCCATCGGCATGAATCGGATGCACCAGAAACGTGCGCGCGCCGGAATAGCCCGAGCGAAATTCGTTCTCGATCACAATTCGGTCGTATCTGGCAAATAAGGTGCGCAGCAAAGCGGTCTCCTCATCGGCCAGTTGCATCGCCGCGTGGGTTTCAATTTTCAAATTGGCATTCGGGTTGATCACCTGGGCCAGAGTTGTCTTGATTTGCGGCGCACGCCGGAAGGCCAGCCCAAACAAACCCAAACCACTCCCTATCAGCAGTCCCACCAGGCCGGTTGACGAAGCCTGGGCCGTGCTCATGCCCATGACCGAGCCGACCTGCACCGTCATGCCCTTGGTGAACAAATCGGCCTCGCGAGTTTGGGCGACTGCATTGCCCACCGGCACCCAGCGCAGCTTGATCACCAGCGCCAGCCGATGCTGCCCCGAAGCATTCGGCGCAATCGACCAGCGCCAATCCACCATCTGACCCGGCAACAGGGCTTTGACCGTCTCGGCTTCCGGTGAAATGGCAAATCCCGCGCCATCCAGCCGACCCACCGCAAATACGTCGTAGTTGGCGGGCCGGTTCACGGCCACCGTGGTGGTGACGATGGTGTTGTCGGGAAACTCTTGTGTCACCGTATAACCCACTTGGGACGGAACCAGCGCCACCCGCACAATGTCGGTATCGCCCAATCGCATTTCCGGCGGCCACTCCAGTTCCACAATCCGCGTTTCAGTGGTGATGGCCTGTGCAACAGTTGCGGCAAATGCCTCGGGGGTCGGTGTGGGTTCCTTGGCTGCCGAGACGGCCGCCTCAGCCTGCACCGGCGTTTCTGTGGCAAGTGTCACCGTAGCGCTGGGTGGCAGAATTGCGCTGCTTGCCATCTCAGTAGACTCAGCCGCCAGCACGGTTGGAATGGGTGTGGGGTTCGCTGTGGCACTGGGCATGGCTTCTGTCGGCGCGACACTGCCCGCCGGCACTTCGTCGGTGGGCTTAATAGGACTCGCCGTCGGCAATGGCTTGGGCGTAAGGCTGGGGGCCTGGGTCGCCGCAGATTGTTCCAGCTCAGTCGCGGGTGCCGGCGGTGGCGCCGCATTCGAGGACTGTGCCGACATGGGCGACGGGGATGGCGCGATGCGCAGGCGATCCACCGTCGCTTGCGCGTCTGCGGCAGCGGCGGGTGATTCGATTGGTAGAGAGGGTGTCGCCGCTACTGCGGCCGCTGCGGGCGCTTGAGACTGGGTCGCTTCAGCGGCCGTGTCTGGCGGCATGGTCGTTGCGACCGGCGCAGCAGGAGCCGCCGCGCGTTGCGATGAGGGCGCAGCACACGCCGCCAGCAGCACCATCAGCACAACAAGCGCCGCCCATCGCCAATTCCCGTTTCGAGCTTGCCCGTTTTTCATGTCTGTCAAAACCGCCCCAACCTGCTCAAATACCCGTCAGTCCGGCCGCTGCAACAGCGTCGGCTCAATCGTCACCGACAACCGCTCTGTTTGCCGCGAAGTCGGTTGCAGCGCCATCACCAGCAAAATCACTGATAAAACGACCACCACCCCGCCAATGATGCCGAGTGTCCATCGTATCTGTTTGGTCATGCCCTATTTTCCTCACAGCGATTTTATAATCACCCTGTGAATCACGGTGCCACCACTTCCTGGGACGAATACCCACCGACCTACCGCCAACACGACATCGAACGCATCCTCCAGGCCGCTCGCGCCGGCGAATCGGCGGCCGTGGTCGGGCTCAGCGGGGCCGGCAAGAGCAATCTGTTGGGTTTTATGGCCCACCGCACCGCACTCAGCTTCGATCCGCAAAAACATCGTTTCGTGCTGGTGGATTGCAATCGTCTGAGTTCACTGGACCCGGCCACGTTGAACCAGGCCTTCTACCGGCTGTGCCAACGCGCACTTGGCGCAGAACAAGTGCCTGCTGATACAGACGCTTTTGAGGCACTGGAAGTTGCAATCGGCCATACCTTCAGTCAAACCGAAAAGCTTACCCTGCTGATCGACCGTTTTGATCGCGTGCTGCCATTGCACAGTCCAGACTCATCAGCCAAACCCAACATTCCCATCGACCTGTTCAACAACTTGCGCGCCTTGCGGGATGCCTACAAGTTCAAACTCACCTATGTCATTTCGACGCGCCATGCCCTGAGTGATGCATCGGAGCTGGCCGAGCTGTTTCATGCCCACACGGTGTGGCTGGGCGCACTGAGCCAGAGCGATGCCGAGTGGAATGTGCAACGCTATGCCCAACGCATCGGCGCAACCTGGGGCAATGACATTGCGCCCAAGCTCATCAAATTCTCTGGCGCCTACCCAGCCCTGCTGCGCGCCAGTTGCGAGGCCTACGCCACCGGCACTGCGCTTACCCAGGTTGCCTTGAACGACAGCGAGGCTGTGCGCGCGCGCGTGCGTGAGTTCTGGGCCGACCAACCCAGCGAAGCCGAAATTGAAAAGTCTGACCTGACCAACAACCCGATGCTATTCGCTGGCAAGCCCGCCCACCAGTCAGCAATCGACACCATCAACACCAGTAACCTCACCGCCAAAGAACACGCTCTGTTGCAGCACTTGCAAGCCCACCCCAACGAAGTGTGCGAGAAAGACGACATCATCCGCGCCGTGTGGAGCGAAGACCAGGTGTTCATGCGCGGCGTGCGCGATGACTCCCTGGCCCAGGTGGTGCGCCGGCTGCGCGAAAAGATCGAAGCCAATCCCTCCGACCCGCAACTCATTTTGACAGTGCCGGGCCGGGGCTACCGATTCGTCCGAGCAGGGAGCGGTGAGCGGTGAGCTAAGAGCTAAGAAGGTTTTGAAGCTCTTAGCTTTTAGCTCACCGCTCTTTGCTCTCCGCTCATCGCGGCACAAAATCCGTGTCCGCCCCAATGCCGCGCACAAACGCGGCGATGAGTTTGGCGGCGTTCTCGACATCGGCCAGCGCGATCATCTCGTTGGGCGAGTGCATATAACGGTTGGGAATCGAGATGACGCCGGTGGCCACGCCGCCGCGCGAGATGTGAATGGCATCGCCGTCGGTGCCGGTGTAGCGCGGCGTGCTCTGCGATTGATAGGCAATGCCCTCGCGCTCGGCAATCTCGACCAGCATATCGAACACCACCGGGCTGTTGGCCGAGCCACGATGCAGCACCGGGCCGCCGCCTAGTTTCACATCACCATTTTGCTTCTTGTCCGACGAGGGGTAATCCGTGGCGTGAGTGACATCGACGGCGATGGCCGCCAGCGGCTCAAAGCTGAAGGCTGAGGTGTGCGCGCCAAACAAGCCGATCTCTTCCTGGGCCGTGGCCACAGCCGCCACCGTGGCTTGCGGCCGGCTGTCTGCCAACAGGCGTAATGCCTCCAGCACCGTAAATGCGCCAATTCGATTATCCAGGCTGCGCGAGACCATCAGGCCGTTGGGGAATTCGTGCACCATGGCATCGATCACGCCCACGCCGCCGACGCGCACCCGCGCCCTGGCTTCGTCGCCGGTCTTCGCCCCAATGTCGATCCACAAGTCATCCATCTTGCTGGCCTTCTCGCGCTCCTCCGGTTTCATCAGGTGGATGGCCTTCTTGCCGATCACGCCAATCACATCGCCGGTTTTGCCGAGCAGGCGAATGCGCTGGCCCACCAACACTTGCGGGTCCCAGCCGCCGACGCCGGTGAAATACAGGTAGCCGTCCCCGTCGATGTGGGTGATCATCAGGCCGATTTCATCGATGTGGCCGGCCAGCAATACACGGCCCACGCCGTCGGCACCTTTGAGTACCGCGAACGAGTTGCCGCGCACATCGGCAGTCACCTCATCGGCAAAACCCTGGGCCTCGGCACGCCACACCCGGGCCGGAGCGACTTCATCGCCGGAGGGGCCGGGCATATTCAGTAATTGCGTGAGAAATGGAAGTGAGATAGGCATGTGTGAATTGTCGCCACGATGCCGTGCATGACAAGTGAATCACTAAGTAGGCTCGTCAAAAGAAATTGATCATCAGTTGACGGGTTGCCGTAAGGACAAATGTGCAATCAGCCTTCGTAGGGGCGTGGCATGCGGGCGGCTGCCGCCACGCCCCTACAAAAATCCAACATCCAACAAGGCCTTGTTGCAGATCGCCACTTTCAGCGATTCCACCCATCATTATTTCGCATAATATCTATTCCTCAGACAGTCTGTGTAAGATCAGGCGTCCTTCATTTTTGTCGGGTGACGCAGTGGAACCTATTTCGCTCAATTCCACAGATGCGACCTGAAAGAGTTTTGTTAACAGGTGTGTCGTGAAATTAATTTGAGGAGTGAGTAGGAATATCCATGCCGAAAAAAATCTACAACGCCGTCATCATCGCATCCATCGCATCCATCGCAGCCAGCACTTTATTTAGTTTGCTTCAGTCTCCACCCATCGCTCAGGCAAAATCATTGGCAATCGCGCCATCATCCGCAAGTGTAACCAACACAGCGGCCGCGGTCTATGAGGCCTATGCCCGGCCAGCAAACCGCGCTGTAGCCGCACCCGCAGCAGCCGCCCTCGCCGGCCCCGTGCTCCCCATCGAAGTGCTCACCGGCGACAACCCGGCCAACCCCACCTTGTTTCCAAACGGCTTCACCAAAGCCGTCACGGTCACGGTGGCCAATGCCGCAAACGCAAAGAAATTCTGGATGCAGGTCTACAACCTGTCCTATCAAGACAAGGCCAGCGTCCAGATCAACAACTCGGCGTGGGTGACGCTGAACAACACCACGACTGTGGTGCTGCAACCCGGCAAACGCTACGGCGGCATCGGCGGGGCCAACCGCACGCTCAAGCTCACCTTTGATATTCCAGCCGGCGTCGTGGTCATTGGCGACAACGTCATCCGCTTCAAATTTAATCGCACCGATGGCGAGAGCATGGGCTTCCGCGTGCTCAACTTTAATTTTTGGGACGCGGCCGATGCGCCCTTGCTGCCCAATCCGCCTCTGCCAGTGGAAGACCCCAACACCTGGGTTGCGCCGCTCAACACGCCAGCCGATATTGCCGAGGGCGAAACGTTGTGGCGCTCGCGCAACATCATGACCAACAACCCGTTGGACCCTACGCCGTTCAAGGCCAGTTGCGCCGATTGCCATTCGCAAAGCGGCTACGACCTCAAGTTCTTCAACTTCTCAAATACTTCCATCGTCGAGCGAGCGCGCTTTCACGGCCTGTCTCAAACCCAGGGCCAAAAGATCGCCAGCTTCATTCGCGCGCTACCCTTCGAGAATCCGGGCCGGCCGTGGAACCCACCCTACCAACCCGGCCCTGGGCTGGAGGCTAAACCTGTGGATGAGTGGGCGGCCGGCGCCGGCGTTGAGGCCGTGTTGGAGAACGACGCCGACATCGGAGCATTCCTGCCCGGCAGTGGCGCGAATCCCGATGCCATTGATGCCATCATCGACGGCGCGCGCGTGAAGAAATTCAACGTGCGCGAAATTCCGGTCTCGGTGGAATTGCCGGACTGGAACCACTGGTTGCCGCGTGTCCACCCTATCGACAGCATGGGCGTGACCACGTTTGAACTCAGCCCCAACTTTCTGTATTACGACAAAATCCGCAAAGGCCTGTTGGGCACCCTACCCGGCTTCACCCGCGATCAGTATGTGCAGAAGCAACTGCGGCGCGACCTGGACGATTGGGCCTACTCATTTGCGCCGGATTCCAAGAGCAACGAGTTTGCGGCGTTGGGGCCTAGCGGCAACGTTCCCTTCACCAAAAAACAGGTGGTAGAGCAATACGCCGCCGCCATCTGGAGCGCATCCAAATTGTTCGAGATCATGCACGAGTTCGAGCTGGAAGAACTGGGGCGCACGTTCTATGGCCTGCAAGGTGAAAGCCGCCAGTGGATCTCGAACCGGCATCTCTTCAACTTCTCGCCGCACCTGCTGGGCATGAGCAACGCCTTTCCCGTCACGGGTGATGGCCGCGCCGAGCTGACTAACTTATATTTCGCCAACACCTGGTACTGGCTGCAAGTGATTCTCAACCCCGGCGCGCGCAACAGCATCACCGGCGGCTGGGCCACCATCGACTGGGACTACACCTCGACCATCATGGGCAATCTGGCCCAGGAATCGGGCGGCAAAGAGCCATTGCGCACATTGCTCCTGGCCCACAAGGGCCTGGACAATGGCGATGATGGCTATGGCCCCGACGGCCGCAACACCGGCGGCGCCAATGGGGCGTGGTGGGGCTGGGACTTGCGCGACAACTCGGCTCAACTGGCCAATTACTGGCAGCAGGGTTGGTGGGAGAACTTATCCGTGCCGGCCAAGAAACCCGCACTCACGGCGCTGTATCAGGCCTGGTTGGAGAAGAACGGCTCGTTCACGGTGGACCAGTGGCGCAAGCTGGCCGCCACGCGCGAGGCCCCCGACTATGCGCTGAACCTGGCCTCGCCGCCCTACACGTTTGTGATCCCCGACTTTGCACAAAATCCAAATCTGGAAAACGCCGCAACCATGCTGGCCTATCACGCCCGTCTGGTGCGCGATGACAATGTCATGGACGATGCCATCTCCAATGCGATGGCCGATCTGGGCAGCTTGCTGTGGCCGAGCAATCCGTGGAACACACTGAAGGCGCTAAGTGGCACGGCCCCGTCCAACCTGCAAGCCACACCGGGGTTGGAACAGGTGGGGTTGAGCTGGAACAGCATGGCCGGCGCAACCCGCTACAACGTGAAACGCAGCGATTTCGTGACCGGCCCCTATGTAGCCATAGGTCTATTTGTAAACGGCACCCATTTTGTGGATCGTGATTTGCAGGCCGGACGGCCATATCACTATCAGGTCTCGGCCAATGTGGGCAGCAGTGAGACGAACAACTCGGCGGCAGTATCGGCCACGCCCACGTTTGGGTTGGTGGGTTACTGGCCGTTGGATGGCGGGACGAGCGTGGTCGATGCATCAACCACGACCAATCCTTCGCTAGCCGTTGGCCCCTTCACCACCACGGTCGGACATCGCAGCAATGCCGTCCAGTTGGGTCCACAATCATTTGTGGCGGCCGAGCGCAACCTGCGCTGGCTGTCGGGTGACTTCTCGTTTGCGGCATGGATTCGCACCACGGCAACGGGCAATGACAACCTGACCCTGGCTCCAGCCCTGGCCGGCAATGTGGGCGAGGCCGAGGACAACCAGTTTGATCCGCTCAAAACCCAGATCGACCGGCGCTACGACAAAACCGGCAACCGCTTTGCCATTGTGGGCGGGCTGGATGCCAGCGGCCGAATTGGGGCCAGCTTTGGAACCAATATCAGCGATGTGGTGCGAAGCGCAGTCTCAATCAACAACGGCGCCTGGCGGCATGTCGTCGTCTCGCGAAATTCGGCGTCGGGCCTGGTCAAGGTTTACGTGGATGGCTCGCTTTCAGCCAGCGCGACGATGACGACGGGCTACCTGTATCAACGCGCGTTCGGCATTGGTCGCCCGGAGAATGGGCAATTGTCCAACTACTTCCCTGGCGCGTTGGACGAAGTGCGCATCTACAACCGCCCACTGAGCGATGCCGAGGTGGCAGAGCTATTTGCCGACACGATGACAGAGCCCGCTTCCATCACGAACGGCAATCCCACGGCGGCAACGGTTGGCACGCCGTATACCTTCCTGATCACGACCGTGGGCAACCCCACGCCAACCCTGACCCTGAGCGGAGCGCTCCCGGCTGGCCTTAGCTTTAGCAACCATGCGAATGGCACAGCCAGCATCGGTGGCACGCCGACGGCGGAAGGCAGCGTGTTGATCACAGTCACGGCCAGCAACGGCATGGGGGCGGCCGACTCACGTGAATACACACTGGTGGTGAACCCGGTGTCGACCGGCCTGCCCACGACGATCACCAGCGGCGCGCCCCCAGCCGGCACCTATGGCAGCGCCTATAGCTTCGATCTCGCTGCTACCGGAAATCCTGCGCCAACCGTGAACGTGAGTGGCTTGCCTGCGGGCTTGAGCCTGGCGAATGGCAGGATCACCGGCACACCTCTGGCCGCTGGTGTCAGCAACGTGACCGTGACAGCCAGCAATGGCGTGACCAGCGATGTGAAGGTGTATGCACTCACCATCAACAAGGCCGCACTGAGTGTGGCCGCCAACAGCCTGTCGCGCCTGGTGAATACGCCAAACCCCACTCTCACAGTCAGCCTCGCCGGCTTCGTCAATGGCGACGATGCTGGCGATTTGAGCGGCACGCCCAGCGTGACCACCATTGCAACGACGAACAGCGCGGTAGGCATTTACCCTGTAGTCGCCGCGCAAGGCACATTGGCCTCGGCCAATTACAGCTTTGTATTTGTGAGCGGGACACTGACCGTAACGTCGGTGGCCATGCAAGTGCGTGCCCTTTTACCCACGTTGATGAAGTAGAGAGCGGCAATCGTTAAGTATTAGACTCGGTAGATCAACCAGTATCGATACGAACGAGACTGGGTTCGGTTAGCGCATGTAGGGGCGGGTCTGTCGCCAGCAACTGGCAACAGATAGCGCGCGGCCGCAATCAACACATGCGGTGCTGCGGGTATCGGGAAGGCGCGCACATCATCCGCCCACAGATCGAATGTGCCGCACTGGCAAGATCGAAGCGGGCATGATGCCAGTGACAGGTGGGGATGCCGTCTTTCACGCTGCCCTGATTCAGAGGAAATCCCATGTGGGGCAGCGGCTGTCCACGGCATAGACCTTGCCGCCGTAATCGAACAATGCGAGGGTGTGCCCGTCGACCTGGGCTCTGGTGCAGCCGGCATCGCGCACGTCGTCCAACCGGGCTGCAAACACAAAATGACTGATCCGTGTTGACATGGTTCTCTTCTGCGTCGCGCTCATTCACGACCTGAAAGCCTCACGTATATGAGCGCGGCTATTCAAGCGCGGCAATTCATATGATGCAGAATCATTTAACTCGATTCACATTGATAACGCCACTCCGATCTACCGTAATAAAGCGGCTATTTGCCCACCCAATATTGTTTGCCAATAATGGGCGATCGACTTGCATTAATTTGGCTCTCCCGACTTTAGCGGGAAAAGGGAACCTAAAGGGCGAAATGATCTCGACAAGGTTCCCTTCGGCTTTGACGCCGAAAAACCCCACCCCCAGCCCCTCCCCGCTGCGGGGAGGGGAGCACATCCCCCTCCCTTTCAGGGAGGGGTTAGGGGTGGGTTCTTCACCAGTGACAGTGTCAAGTCGCGACTTATTGT
>JBBQST010000153.1:0-9564 GCA_038213625.1 Thermoflexales bacterium | reverse complement strand
TGGGGTGACCGCAACGACGCGTTCAACACCGGCAAAATCGTGATGCTGCAAAACTGGAGCACGGCGGTCAAGAACTTCAACGATCCCAAGCTCTCGCCGTTCCCGGACAAGATCGGCACGGCCTTTGCGCCGCTGGGCAAGAACCAGACCAAGTATGGCTTTGGTGGCTGGGGCATCGGCATCAACGCCGACAGCAAAAATCAGGAGGCTGCCTGGATGTTCATCAAGTGGTTGTCCAGCCCAGAGGTGCAAAAGCTATGGATCGACAACAACGGCTCGCCCATCCGCAAGAGCACACTGACCGATGCCGACATGGTGGCCAAGTACCCCTGGTTCCCGATCATGCTGGAGAGCCTGGAGAAAGGTGACGGCGAATACCGCCCCCGCCAGCCGTGGTACAGCAAACTCGAAGATATTCTCGGCAACCATGTCAATGCATTTTTAGTCGGCCAGATCAGCGCCAAAGACGCGCTCGATGCCGCGCAGAAAGCCGCGGAAGCCGATATCAAGATGTAGCAAGGAAAGTGGTTAGTTATTAGTCGTTAGTCGTTAGTGATTCGTAACAACGGACGCGGGCGCTCTTACTCTAAGCCGTCATTCCGAGTGGAACGAGGAATCCCTTTGACCGAACTCAAGCAATACTGAACTCGGGTTGCCGATACATACATCGCTTGAGACACGTTATAAGCATTCTTCGTGTCACTCGGAATGACCCCTACGACCCCTACATTAAACGTGTCTTGTCTCAAGTTGTTCTCTCGCAACCGCAGGTGAAAACAGCACGCCGGCGCATCAACAACCGCGAACGCACGCTGTTGCTGATGCTGGCCCCGATCGTGCTGTTTGTCGCCGCCGTCTCGCTATATCCGTTGCTGAATGCGTTCGCGCTCAGCCTCACCGAATACAAGCTCACCGATCCCAACCAGACCCGCACCTTCATCGGCTTCCAAAACTACATCGACGCCTTCAATGACCCGGCCGTCACCGAAACCTTGCTCAACACCGGCGTCTTTGTAGTCGGTTCGGTGGTCTCGCAGGTGCTGCTGGGCATGGCGCTGGCCGTGCTCATGTCGGCCGAGAGCCGCTTCATGCGCATCGTGCGCGGCCTCGCCGTCATCCCCATGGCCATTCCGCCGCTCGTGGTCGGCCTGGTGTGGAAGGCGCTACTAAACGGTGACTTTGGACCCGTTGCGTATTACCTCAAGCTGATCGGCATCAACCCGCCGCGCGGCTTTCTGGGTGAACTCAACCTGGCCCTGCCCACCATCATTCTGATCGACCTGTGGCAATGGACGCCGCTGCTGATGGTGATCTTTCTGGCCGGCCTCAAAAGCCTGCCCACTGAGATTAACGAGGCCGCCTACGTCGATGGAGCCTCACGCTGGCAGGCTTTCACCCGCATCACATTGCCCATGCTGGCACCCATCATCTTCATCGGCGTGCTGCTGCGCACCATGAACGCGTTCAAGATTTTTGATGTGATCTATGTCAGCACCGGCGGAGGCCCCGGCAACGCCACCGCCGTGCTCAACTTTTACATCTACAAAGTCGGCCTGACTTTTTTCGATATGGGTTATGCCGCTGCGCTGGCCAACATCCTGCTGGTCATGATTGGGGTATGTTGCGCCGTTTACATCATTTTGCTGGAGCGGCAAAAGAATAGTAATTCGTAATTTGTCAAAGCTGAGACTTGAGGCCGTCATTCCTGCCTCCGCGGGAATGACGTGGTTACGTTAAGACTTTCCTGTAACAGACTATTCGCATGCGCATTTCCAAATTCGAACACTACTCGCGCAATATCATCGTGCTGGCGGTGCTGACCTTCTTTCTGCTTCCGATCGTGTGGCTGCTCACCACGGCGTTCAAACTGCCGCGCGATCTCATCACCGTGCCGCCCGTCTGGCTGGGCTTTACGCCGTCACTGGTCAACTTCGATTTCGCCATCAATAAGGTGAACGCGCTCCGCTTCATCGGCAACAGCGTGATTATTTCAGGCGGCACCACCATCGCGTCGCTCGTGCTCGGCACGCTGGGTGGCTATGCAGTGGCACGCTCGCGGCTCAAGATCGTCAGCATCAGCTCCTATTTCTTTCTGGTGCTCCTGATGATCCCGCCGGTGGCCATGCTGGTGCCGTTCTACCTGCTCATGCGCGATCTACAATTACTGGGTACCCACGCCGCCGTCATCATCCTCGACACCTGTTACAACGCCCCTTTCGTGGTGTGGCTGATGAGCCGCTATTTTGCCTCGGTGCCGGCCGAACTGGAGGAGGCCGCGCTGGTCGATGGCACCTCACCCTTCGGCGCATTCCTAAGCGTCATGCTGCCGTTGTCAATTCCCGGCCTGGTCGCCGCCGCGCTGTATTGCATCATCTTCTCGTGGAATGACTTTATTTTTGCCCTGTTGCTCACCAACCCGGCCACCAAAACCATTCCACTTGGCATCATGGCGACGTTTTCAGTCAGCAACCTGAGCTGGGGCAATATGGCAGCGCTGAGCGTATTTGCGGTATTGCCGGTGCTGATCATTGCTGTGGTGCTGAACAAATATTTTGTTCAGGGCATGACGGCAGGAGCCACCAAGGGATGAGCTTCCCTCATTTTCGTGGCAACCTGCGCCGCGATGGACTGATGACCCAACCACTAAAACCACCGCTGGAATTGGAATGGGACTACCTCATCGACGACGAAGTTCGTTCACCCACCATTGCCAACGGCCACATTTATTTCGCCTCGCTCAATAGCAAATGCTATTGCATCACCCTCGAAGGCCGGCTGGTGTGGGAGTTCAAAGCCGGTTCGCGTAATAACGCCTCGCTGATGATTCACGACGGCCTGGCCTACTTTGGCAGCAACGACGGCTGTTTCTATGCACTGGACGCGGCCACAGGTAAATTTGTGTGGAAGCACAAATCCAAGGCCGCTATTCAGGGCAACTTCGCCGCCTATGACACTCTGGTGTTGTGCGGTTCATACGATGGCAGCGTGTATGCGTTGCATGCCAAAACCGGCCAGCCCATTTGGCAGGTCCAGGTTGGCAGCGGTGTCAATTGCAGCCTGGCTGTGATGAATAGTGCAATCTACCTGGGTACCAACGGCGGCACCGTGCACGCGCTGGATGCATCAACCGGCCGACAAATCTGGCACAACACCGCACCTGGCGGCATCAATTCCACCTGCGCCGTCTCTTCACAGGGCATGTTCATCGGCACTCGTACAGGGCAGTTCTGCAAGTTCGATGTGACTTCGGGTCATCTGGACTGGGCACTCGATTTTGGCAAACCCATTTTTGCATCACCCGCGCTCGATGACGAATTTGTCTATATTGCGTCCGATGTTGGGATACTCCAAAAGCTGCGTGTAGACGACGGTGCGCAGGTCTGGGAAGCCCTGATTGGCAAGTTGGAGGGAGGTCAGGTGTGGACCAGTCCGCTGATTGCCGGTGACACCATTTACGTGGGGCCAGCACTGGGTTGGCTCCGTGCCTTCTGCAGGAACACGGGAGCAGAGCTATGGCGCTATTCTGTTGAAGGTCCGTCCAGTTCCAGCGTCGCCATTGGTGAGGGCATCCTCGCCAGCAGCACCGGCGGCAATCGCTTGCTCGTGTTCAAGTCGCTGCCCGCGTAATCATCAACACCTTTGCCTCCATGCACGAAATCAACCTCCCCGAAGTGTTCGACGAAGTCTCAGCAATCTTCATGCGCTATGAGCAGGCCCTGGTCACCAACGATGTCGCCACCCTCAACGAATTGTTCTACGACAGCCCTCTCACCATTCGCTATGGTCTGGCCGAGAACCTATATGGCTACAACGCGATCAGCACCTACCGCACCAACCGTCCCAACACCAGTCTGGCTCGAACCCTGCAAAACACCGTCATCACGACCTACGGCCAAGACTTCGCCACTGCCAACACCCTGTTCATCCGTGATGGCAAGACCGGCCGCCAGAGCCAGACCTGGGTCAAAATGTCCGAAGGCTGGCGCGTTGTCAGTGCACATGTAAGCATGTTGACCACTAGCAACTAACAGCCAGCAGCTAGCAGCTAGCTGCTGGCTGCTGGCAAGACACTCAAACCATGAACTATTCCAAACGCCGGCTCCACCGTATCTTTGGCAACGACGACAAAACCGTGATTGTGGCGATGGACCACGGCAACTATCTGGATCAGCCGATGCGCGGTGTCGAAGATCCGGCCAAAACCATTCGCGAGACACTGGCTGCCGGTGCCGATGCCATCCTGACCACCTTCGGCACCGCTCTGCGGTGTGGTGATGCGCTGGCCAAAGGAGGCTTGATTCTGACCGTGTATGACGAACCCGCCGTCTATGAAAAGGCTGTGGAGAGTGCGTTGAGAGTCGGTGCCGACTGCATCAAGGTCATTGCCTCACCTTTCACTGGCAGCCGCACCAACCTGGCCAACTGCGAGCGTTTGGGGCTGGACTGCGCGGCGTGGGGCATGCCGTATCTGGTCGAGACCATCCCCGGCACCTTCGCCGCCGGTCCCGAGCTGCGCACCCCGGAGAAGATTGCAGCGGCCGCGCGGATCGGCGCTGAGATGGGGGCCGATTTCATCAAAACCTTTTATACCGGCTCCATCGACTCCTTCCAAACCGTGCTTCATAACGCCACCGTACCTGTGATTGTGCTGGGTGGCGAACGCACCAGCAACATCCGCGATGTGTTAACCCAGATTCATGAGGCAATCCAGGCTGGCGCGAGTGGCGTGGCCGTGGGACGCAACATCTGGGGTCACGAGTCGCCGGCCAGAGTCACTGCTGCCATTGCCGCCATCGTGCACGGCAACGCCAGTGTTGATGAAGCCATGCGCGACTTATAACTTTTCAGGTAACTACTCAGCCTAAGTAAGTCGCCAAAAGTTCTTGTTCTCCACTCCATCGTCGTTCCCTTCGGCTCCGCTCAGGGAACGGGCTCTAGCGAGCCTCGGTGGCTGAGCGGAGTCGAAGCCACCAGGACGACGGGAGCGTCAGAACTTTTGGCGACTTACTTAGTACAGCTTCCTGAAATTGGCTGACAAGTTCCGCCTCGTCACTTTGCGGGCAAATCGACGTAGCCAATTTGTCGCTCATTTTCAAGAGGCTGTACTAGTGGGTCATCTGGCTCCCGTGTAGCGTGCGTCGACCCGTAATTTGCCAAAAACAGCGTAAAACTTGAAATACTGATCGCAACGTGATCATCAGATGACCCACTAGTCGTCTGTCAAAGGAAAGACTTTACGTTACAACGTCATTCCCGCGCAGGCGGGAATCCAGACCTTCCATCACCTACTGAGTTGGGGTTACGCCTAGATTCCCGCCTCCGCGGGAATGACGGCCTTGTGAAATTATTTACACTCAGGCTCAGGTTCGCCCTTGGAACGCCCCCAAGTCTTTCCTTTGACAGACTTCTAGTAAGTAAGGCTCTCGGATTCGTCGACGAATCCGAGAGCCTTACTCGACAATTGAGGCAGTTACACCTTTATGGGCTGAGTAGTTACCATATATCACTATTCCAATCTCGCTCAAGTTAGCGGCAGGGGGAATTCGCGAGAAACACGCCTGTTCAATCGTCGCGTGAAGGTGCGTGCAACGGCGACATCGGATTCGTTCCGTGCATGAGTGATGCGCGAACGCACGAGTCCCAAGGCGATGATGACGGATCATTTCGCTTGGAGTATCATCGCCAAAACGTGTCCGAAAAGCTTGCCTATCAGCTCCGACAGCTCAATCTAAGTCCGCAAGGCCGCTTGTATATTGAAGGCACACCTGCCGATGCAGATACCCCATCGGCCGACGAAGCGCTGCGCGTTGCGTTCGCGGCCGGTAGCGCACACGGCCTATTGGCGTTGGCGGCCCTTCGCGACACCACTTCATCCTGGCCGGCCGAGTTTGCATTTTGGCGCGAGTTTGCGCAGGCGTTTCTGGCCGAGCTGGCTCGCACACCGGAGGACGCGGCGGCAGATGCCGCGGCATCTGCCGTGCCAGACCTGCCAATGCCACCCCAACTTGGTCTGGATTACACGTTGCGCATCCCCGCCATGCGCGGCGCAGAATATGCGCGACCCGAAGTATTTGAAGCCTTGTGGAACGAGCTTCACACTCTCGCACAGTCTGAAGCAAGGCGGGCGGGCAATCTACGCAAGTGGCTGGCCGAGATCAACCCGGCCCTGCATATGCTCGGCAAAGTCACCTTTCATCTGGCCGAAAACAAGCGCGCGCCCGAGACGCCGTTTGCGTTCATGGCCACCTATACCCACCGGCTCTCGGCGCAAGACAAACCCGTGCATCTGCCGTTGGCGCGCGCATTACAGGACTACGCCGGCGCGAAGAATCAAGCAGCGTTGCGCTCGTTGCTCGAACCGGTGCAACAAGCGGCCGAGCACAGTGCATGGGCGCGCGAGATGCTCGACAGCCGTGAGGTGTTTCAAGCGCAGGCATGGGATGCCGCGCAAGCCTACGCGTTTTTACGCGAGGTACCCACCCTCGAAGCCAGCGGCATCATCACCCGCATCCCCAACTGGTGGAAGAACGGGCGCGGCGCACGGCCACAGGTCAGCGTGCGTGTGGGCGACAAAAAAGGCGGCTCTAAATTCGGCGCGGACAGCCTGTTGAAATTCTCCGTCGAGACCACGCTGGATGGCGAGAAGCTAACCCCGGCCGAGTGGCAATCCTTGATGAGCGCGCAAAGTGAGCTAGTGTCATTGCGCGGCCAGTGGGTTGAAGTGGATCGCGACAAACTGGCCAGCGTGCTGGGCCATTGGCAGCGGGTGGCCAAAGGCGAACTGGGCGAGGGCGTTTCGTTTCTGGAAGCGATGCGGTTGCTATCGGGCGTAGCACTGGGCTCAGATGCAGCGGCCACTGATGAAGAGCAGGCCGAGGCTGCCGATTGGAGCCGGGTGGTGGCCGGCGATTGGTTGCGCGAGATGCTGGAACATTTGCGCGCGCCAGACGCCGCCGCAAGTTTTGATCCCAACCAAAACCTGAATGCCCTGTTGCGGCCGTATCAGGCCACCGGCGTAAAGTGGTTGTGGTTCCTGCAACAGCTTGGGTTGGGCGCATGTCTGGCCGACGACATGGGCCTGGGCAAGACGATCCAGGTGATTGCGTTATTGCTACAGATCAAGCGTGAGGGGATCGGATCGTCGACATCGACGTCGACGATTCCGCCACCGTCACTACTTGTCGCCCCGGCCTCGCTTTTAGCCAACTGGAAGAATGAGCTGAGCCGCTTTGCACCCAGCCTGCGCGTTGGGTTTTTGCATCCATCAGAGTCCAACCCCAACGAATGGCGCGATGCCGAGAGCGCGGCAGTATTTGTGCAAGACAAAGATGTGGTGTTGACCACGTATGGCCAGGCCGTGCGACTGGAATGGTTAGCGGCGCGTGAATGGCGCGTGATCATTCTGGATGAAGCCCAGGCCATCAAAAACCCCGGCGCGCGGCAAACCCGCGCGATCAAAAAGTTGCGTGCGCCGGCGCGAATTGCCCTGAGCGGCACACCGGTTGAGAACCGGCTGGGCGATTTGTGGTCGCTGTATGATTTTTTGAACCCTGGTTTATTGGGCAATTCCAGCGAGTTCTCGCGCTATGTGAAACGGTTGCAGGCAGCCGAGCCACCCAACTTTGCGCCGCTACGGCAACTGGTGCGCCCGTATTTGCTGCGCCGACTCAAGACCGACCGCAGCATCATCGCCGATCTACCCGACAAGACCGAGCTGACGGCGTGGTGCTCGTTGAGCAAGAAACAGGCCGCGCTATATCAGGCCAGCGTGAGTGAACTGGCCGACAAGTTGCAAGATGTGGACAGCGAAGACAGCGGCATTCAACGGCGCGGCATGGTGCTGGCGTTTCTGATGCGCTTCAAGCAGATTTGCAACCACCCCAGCCAGTGGCTGAGCGACGGCGCATTTGACCCGGCCGAGAGTGGCAAGTTTGCGCGATTAAACGAGCTGTGTGAAGAGATCGCCTCGCGCGGCGAGAAGGTGCTGGTGTTCACTCAATTCCGCGAGATGACCGAGCCAATCGCCAACTATTTGCGCACGGTGTTTGGCCGGCCCGGTCTGGTGCTACACGGCAGTGTGGCAGTAAAAGCGCGCCAAAAACTGGTGGCCGATTTTCAACGTGATGACGGCCCACCGTTCTTCGTGTTGTCGCTCAAAGCCGGCGGCACCGGTCTCACGCTCACCGCCGCCAGCCACGTCATTCACTTTGATCGCTGGTGGAACCCAGCGGTCGAGAACCAGGCCACGGATCGCGCCTTTCGCATCGGCCAAAAGCGCAACGTGCTGGTGCACAAGTTTGTGTGCCGCGGCACCATCGAAGAACGCATCGACAGTATGATCAACGACAAACGGGCATTGGCCGATTCGGTGCTCGGCGCAGACGGCGGCGCGGAAGCGTTGCTGACCGAGATGTCGAATGATGAACTATTGCGTTTTGTGGCGCTGGATTTAAAATCGGCCGGCAGCGAGTAATGTCTACACACCTGTAATACCTATGTCTTCCTGGGATTTTTACCCTCCATATGTGCCGGTGGCCGAGCGCCGCCGCAAAGCCGAAGCGCACGCAAAAAAGCTGGCCGGCAAGGGCCAGATGCTGGCCCCCATCAAGTTGGAAGGCCGCACCATTGCCAGCACCTTTTGGGGCAAAGCCTGGTGCGACAACCTGGAGGCGTACAGCGACTTTGCGAATCGGTTGCCACGCGGCCGCACTTACGTGCGCAACGGCTCGGTGATCGACCTGCAAATCAGCGCCGGCAAAATCACGGCGATGGTTTACGGCTCGGAGCTCTACAAGATCAACATCAAGATGGAGCCGCTGGCAGCAGCACGCTGGAAGGCGTTCAAGGCCGGCGCGGCGGACAAGGTCACCAATTTGTTGGACCTGTTGCAGGGAAGGCTATCCAAGGAAATCCTTTCGGAGATTAGTGCGAAAGGGAGTGGACTGTTTCCCGCGCCGAAAGAAATATCAATGACTTGCTCGTGCCCGGATGGCGCCTATATGTGCAAGCACATCGCGGCAGCGCTGTATGGCGTGGGCGCGCGGCTGGACAGCCGGCCGGAGCTATTTTTCACCCTGCGCGGCGTGGATATGCAAGAGCTGATTGCCGCTGCGAGTGAAAGTGCGACAGCGCCATTGACCGCAAAAGGCAAGCTAAAGAAAGGCAAAGCGGTGCTGGCCGAGGCCGACCTGAGCGCACTGTTTGGCGTGGAGATTGAACCGTCAACGGCTGAGGTTGCGCCGAAGCGGAAGCGCGTTACACCGGCCAAAAAGGTGCCGGGTAAGCCGAAGAAAGCATCACGCGGCTAATAGACAAAACAGATAAAGGTGGCACAAATGGCCGTCGGTAGACCCTAAGTCTGTCATGCTGAGGCTTTGTTGCTGGCGGTGAAGTCCGATCCTAAATACGCCATGTTTAATTGCTTTAGACATTATTGGACAAAAGAGTAAGTCGTAGTTGCATAGCGAAAGGTCACACGCAAATTGTGCAAAGCACAGGCAATGGACATGACCATGTCCGACACATCAGCCTTGAAGTTGCGCAAGATGTCTTTGACAATTCTGC
>JBBQST010000152.1:0-9580 GCA_038213625.1 Thermoflexales bacterium | reverse complement strand
TTTGCAGCAATTCCTTGCTGGCCCAGACGATGTCGGGGATTACGTTTTGGTATTTGCTGAGCAGCACGCCGGGTGTCGGCGCTACTTCACCCAAACCACTCTCGATTGACCATCGGGTGAGCTCGTAGGCGATTTTGTTGCAGGTGCGCTGGTGTTCCCAACTTGGCGATTTGGACAAGATTAACTCTCCGTGGAGGATTTCGATGCGGATGCCGTCGATGTTGGGCAGTTGCTCCACGTCCTGGGTGGTCCACAATGGGTCATAGGGCGGGGTTTGAGATGGCGGCGCTTCCTCCACCGATGTAGTTTCTTGCGCCAAAACAGCCACTTCGCTCATGAAAACGCTCCTCAAGTAACGCAGCAAATTTCGTTACTGTTTAGAACACCTATTCTACCACCGACCGACCTGGTTTCGCGCCATCCAAGCGCCCATTTCAGCGCCAGCAACCCCACACAAAGGCCTATTTTTCTAGGATTTCGGCGTGATGCTTTGGATGATGGCGGGTGCGCGCGAACACCAGGAGGTAGGCCAGCCCGGCCAGCGCATAGAGCGCCACCGCAAGGGCAAACACGGGCGAAAATCCCACCTCGCGCTGGGCCCAGCCGCTGAGGGCCGGGGCAATGGCCGGCCCCACATTGGCGCTGCCCGACAGCAGCAACGCCACGATGGTGTATTCGGTTCGTGGCGTTCGATCGATCACAAAGGCGCGATAAATCGGCAGGGTGAGGTTGAACAGGCCGGCCCGCACAATCACGAAGACGGCTACCAGCCCAAAGCTCACCCCAAACCCCATCACCGCAATTCCCAGCGCTGAGATGAATGTGCCCAGCACCACCGTGCGGCTGCGCCCCAGCGAGTTGGTCAGGATCGGCCCCAGTAGCGCGCCGACGCCAATGGACAGGTTGATCAGGCCCAGCACCACCCCGATGGTGCCGTCGCTGATGCCAAAGCGTTCCTTGAAGAACAGCGACTGAAACGGGAAGATGAGCGAGCCGCCGAAGTAGACGATGGAGTAGGGAATGACAAATAACAGGATCGGCGTCTTGAGCTTGAGCAATTCACTCAACTTGTAATAGCGCGCCAGGCGGGTGGTTTGTGGTGGGGGTGGGCCGGATGCGGCTCCAACAGGTGTATCGGCCACAGCAGGCGCAGGCTCTGGCGTGGCCGTCACATCGCGCAAAAAGAAAAACGGCACCAGCCCTGCCACCCGAATCACAGCCGAGATCAGCAATACGGTGCGATAGGTTTCTACACTTTCCGCGCCATTGCCCAGCACCGGAGCCAGCCACATCGGCACATAGCCAAACAGGGCGGTGCCGGTGAATAATGCCAGCGTGGTCAGCCCCTCCTGCACGCTGAACAACGTGGTGCGCTCGCGCGGCGTCGAGCTCTCGGCCAGCAGCGGCACCACGGCCAGCCCGAACAGCACCGTGCCAAAGCCGTTAATCGCCTGAAGCACCAGAATGACATCGCCCCGGGTCGTAAACAGCGAGGCGCTCCAACTCAGCAAGCCAATACCCAGCGCGATGGGAATGGCTCGCCGCCGGCCGATGCGGTCGAGCAGCAGGGCCGAGGGAAAGGCGGTGATGGCACCGCCGAGTTGAATGGCGGTGTTGACGCCGCCGATGAAGGCACGGTCGAAGCCCAACTGCTGAAGATACAGGTTAAAGAAGATGGTGGGAGCGCCGGTGCCAAAGGCCAGCACGGTCATGGCCGCAAGGAACAGGCGCGCATTTGGACTAAAGCTGCGGATGTGGTCGCGATAGCGTGAGATCAATTTGTGCAAGCGTATCAGCTAAAAGTAAGCTTTCTTACAGCATATTTACAGCAAATCTACAGGTTGAATGACGACATCAACGTTACTGTATTGCGCGAGGGGGGAACAAGATATACATAGTCGCTTCATCGCTCTCCATCCTAGCTCATCACTGTTTCATCGCTTCACACTGATCTACATCTAGCATCGCCATATCTCATCACTGCTCATTGTGACCTCATTGAATGGTCGGGGAACAACCGGTTATCGCACTACATCGTTCTTTCGTCGTATTACATTACAGAACAAGGATCAACGTTGTTCCCCAAAGACCTTTTTAATTGCTGATCTCAATCAGTTTGTCATATTGTTTCAACAAACAACGGCTTGCAAGCCGTTGTTTGTGCTTTTCCACAGCTAAGCTGATCCTGCCTTAATCCTGTCGCGTGTTATCTGCATGGCCGGCGCGGGACGTTCGCCTTTCAGCACAGCTCGACCATGACTCGCGGCACCCCGCATCAGTCCATCACCGTGGTGGCCGACTCTGGCACCGACGAGTTAGCCGGCCTCTCAGGCACCATGCTCATCGTCATTGACGGTGATTTGCATTCCTACGAATTTGAATATGTGCTGAGTTAATCTGCCTCGCGCCGAGGCAGCGTTGCCAGAATTTTCGCGGTGGGTGCCATCGTCAAGCCGCCGTTGCCGTCGTCTACGGGCTCGATCAACGTCACGCCCCAACTGCGCAGGGTCTGGGCCGAGGCTTTGGCCTGCGGATGCGCCCACAGCGGCACATTGAGCGACGCGGCCACAATGACAGGTTGTCCGTGGCCAATCATCTCGGCCGTGATGGCCAGCGCCAGATTGTCGGCCAGGCCGTGGGCCAGCTTATTCAGCGAGTTGAAGCTGCACGGCGCAAACACAACCGGGCCGGGTGTGGGCCGCGGCAGAATTCGTGCATCGAAATAGCTTTCGACCACATGATTGTTCTCGATGCGGGCCAGATCGCGCGGGCTGATGAGGCGCAGCGCGTTGGGGGTTTGCACGGTGATGACGCGGGCGTAGTGCCGGCTCAGCTCGGCTACGAACTCTGCGGCGCGATAGGCGGTGATGGTGCCGCTGATCATGAGGTATGCGGTGTCGGAATGGGTCGCAGTATCGGAATTAGGCATGGAAGCAATGAGTCACTCTCCGAGGAGAGTATAAGCATTTCGGCTTGGATTGGCCTGTTTCTCAAAAGATGTGTAAATTCGCAGAACTCGCGCAGGACTCGTGATTCACACAGGAGACACCAATGAGCACAAAACCAACGCAGCGTGAAGGTACCAAAGACAATCCGTGGCAACTGAAGACACCCCCAGGCATGGCCGAATACACCCTGTATAAAGACGAGGCGCATGACCCGCCGATTCTGGTGTGCAAGGTCGGCAGCACCACCTTGCACTACGATTTGCGCTGCATCGAAGATCTGCATGCCATGTTGAAAGCGCACGGCGACTGGATGGATCTGGGTGCCGCAGATGAGCAAAAGTCGGCCAGGGACAACATGGTTGAAGCGTGGGGACGTTCGGCTGATAACCCTGTCGGCGGCTGATATGGGCTTAAGAAAGGCTACCGCGGCCGCTTTGGCATGTACCTGCCGCCCCTGATGGAAGCCTTGGGGTTGGTGGAGCTGGAGCACAACCCCAAGAACAATCGCATGTGGGCCAAATAAAAGCTAATTCATGCCAAATTGAACTCTGTGCAGACGGCTGTAAATGCCGCCGGCCTCGACCAACTCACGGTGCCGGCCCTGCTCGGCAATGCCTTGCTCGGTGACCACGATGATGCGGTCGGCGTTCTTGATGGTGGCGAGCCGGTGGGCGATGACCAGCGTCGTGCGGCCCTCGGACAGCTCGGCCAGCGACTGTTGAATCGCCGCTTCGGTCTCGGTGTCCAGCGCCGAAGTGGCTTCGTCCAGAATCAAAATTGGCGGGTTTTTGAGGAACATGCGCGCAATGGCCAGCCGCTGCTTTTGGCCGCCAGAGAGCTTGACGCCGCGTTCGCCAATGACGGTGTTAAGACCTTCTGGCAGGCCGCGAATGAACGGCTCCAATTGTGCACGCCGCGCCGCCTTCCAGATATCGGCTTCTGACGCGTCCAGTTTGCCGTACGCGACGTTCTCGCCAATCGTGCCGGAGAACAGAAACACATCTTGCTGCACAATCCCGATTTGCTGGCGCAACGAGGCCAGTGTCATGGCGCGGATGTCGATGCCGTCGATGGTGATGCTGCCGCTGTCGATCTCGTAGAAGCGCGGCAACAGGCTGCACAGGGTGGTTTTGCCCGCACCGGATGGGCCGACGAAGGCCACCGTTTCACCCGGCACCACGCTCAAATTAATATCGCTGATGACCTTCTTGTGCTCCTCGTAGCCGAAGGTCACGTTGCTGAATTGAATATTGCCCTTGAGATTTTTGACCGCGATGGCATTGGGCGCATCGGCAATATCGGGGTCGGTGTCCATGATTTCGAGGTAGCGCCGAAAGCCGGCAATGCCGCGCGGATACGTTTCAATCACCGCGTTGATCTTCTCGATGGGGCGGAAGAACACATTGGTCAGCAGCAAAAAGGCCACGAACTGGCCGTAGCTCAACTCACCCTGAATCACGAAATACGTCCCGCAGATCATGACAAAGATCGTGACAAACCGCATCATCATGTAGCTGACCGAGATGCTTTTGGCCATCAACTTATACGCGAGCAATTTGGTCTCGCGGTACTTCATGTTGTCGCCGGCAAACAGGTGCTTCTCGTGCTCTTCGTTGGCAAACGCCTTCACCACCCGAATGCCGCCAACGGCATCTTCCATGCGCGCGTTGAAGTCGGCCACGTTTCTGAACAGCTGGCGATAGGTGCTGGTCATCTTGCTGCTGAAATGAATCGCCAGCCAGGCCATGAACGGGATGATCAGAAACGTCAGAACGGCCAGCTTGAGGTTCAACGCTGCCATGAGCGCAAACGAGCCGAACAGGGTCATGATGGCGATGAACACATCCTCGGGGCCGTGGTGGGCGATCTCGCCAATGTCTTGCAGATCGGTGGTGATGCGGGCGATGAGGTGGCCGGTTTTGTTGTTATCAAAAAATCGAAACGATAGCTTTTGAATCTTGTCGAACAAGATCCGGCGCAGGTCTGTTTCGATGTTGATGCCGAGCATATGGCCCCAATAGGTCACCACATATTGCAGCACCGTATTGAGCACATAGATGCCAAGCAAGCCGGCGCACGCCAGCACAATCAGCGGCCAGTCTTTGCTGGGCAACAGCCGGTCTACAAATTGATTGACCGCGAGTGGGAAGCCCAACTCCAGAACGCCGACGATAACGGCACAACCAAAATCCAGCGCAAAAAGACCTTTATAAGGTTTGTAATAATTAAAAAACTGCCGCAGCATGCATCATCTCCAGCTCAACAAGCGATCTGAATCCGGTTTCGCTGGATAAATGTTAACGCGGATTGGGGCAGGGTGGCATAGGCAGGGTGGCATTGATTGAGTGTGATTGCGGATGTCTGTCAGCCGATGTCACATGCCGTAGAGGACGCGGCCGCAATTGGTGCACGTGGTCAGCGCCGTGCCCACGCGCGCTTGCTGAAGTTGAATCGAAGAGGGTGTTTCGCCGCATTGGCCGCACGAGCCGTTTTTGATCAGTGCCACGGCCACGCCATTCGTCTTTTTAGCCCGCAAGGCCACATACACATCCAGGTCGCTGCGCGGAATGCCCACCACCGAGGCCTGCCGTTGCTCGCGCAGGGCCACGACTTTCGCGGCCATCTCTTCCCGCTCCTGGCGCATGTGCAGGTTGTCCTCGTCCGACTTGCGGCTTGCATCGGTCAACCCCTGCCGGCAGGCCTTGAGTGTGGCATCGGCGTCCTCGGCCTTCTCCATCGCTGCCAGCAACCCATCGTCAAGGCCGCTGCGCCGCTTCTTCAGACTGTCCACTTCCTTTTGGGTTTCGATGAGTTCCTTGGAGATTTTGATCGTGCCGCCATACAGCCGTTTCTCCTCCTCAGCAATCTTGGCATCCAGCGTTTGCGCATCGAGTTCAAGGCTTTTAAGTTCGATTGCGGTTGTGCGCTGCAGCTTGTCGGCCTTCTCCAATTCGGCTTTGGCATGGGCCACGGCAGCGTTGCCGGCCAGGGCCACTTCGATCTCTTTCATGCGCTTCACGGCGCCATCAAGTTGGTTGTCGAGCAGTTGCAGGCGATACAGGGACTCGGCTTTGGACATATCAGCAAGTCTCATGCGTCATGGGGCTGCCGTCAAGCGTGGCTGGCAGATGGCGGCTAGCAGCTAGCGGCTGGCGGCTAGCCGCCAGCCGCCATCTGCCAGCTGCCAAAATTTAACCGGCTAGCAACCAGTCCTCAAATCCTTTGTCTATAATGCCCGGCCTTAAAGGAGAAGTGAAAAACTATGCGCCCACCCAGTGGAGAAGGCGGCCGTGGCAGCCTGATTGACTTTGCTCTGATTCTGATTCTGTTTTCGATTGTGTTGGTCGTCGTGCTGGTCTTGCTCGGCCCAGCCATTACCGACTTTTTAGGTCGTTTGGTCACGCGTTAGAGACAGATTTTCACCCCAAAGACACCAAGTGTTGCGAAGCACATCTAGAATTCCTGCTGATCTTTGCGCTGGCTGTGTGTCTTTGGGGTGAAAATCAGCAACGGTTGAGAACTGGTTGCAGGTTATTAGGGCCAGCTTAGCCATGCCCGGCCCGTTTGCGCTACCGTGCGGCCATGACTCTCGCATTTCCCCTGCGCCGGCTGTGGGCGGGCCTGCTCGATCTACTCTATCCACCCCGTTGCGGCGGTTGCGGCACCGTGGGCGAGGGCATCTGGTGTTGGACCTGTCAGCGGCAGGCTGTGGTGTATCGCCCCGATCAAGCCACACACATCCTGGCCATCGATGCCAGCCATGAGATGGCCGTGGTCTCGGCCGCGCCCTTTGCCTCGCCTGTTCGCGAGATGATTCACGCCTTCAAATACGAGGGCTCGCCCGGCCTGGATGCCCTCATGGGTGATTGGATGGCGAAGGCGTGGAGCCAGGCCGGCCACCCGGTCGATGCCATCGTGCCGGTGCCGTTGCATCGCCGCCGGCGGGGTGAGCGCGGCTACAACCAGAGTGAATTGCTGGCCCGCCGGGTTGGGGTTGCGTGCAACCTACCCATTTGGCCGAATGCGTTGAAGCGAGTGCGTTACACCACCCAACAGGCCAAGCTGGATGTTGCCGCGCGCCAGAAGAACCTGGCCGATGCATTTCGGGCCGATGAGGGCCAGGTGCGCGGCAAGTGTGTGGTGCTGGTGGATGATGTCTTCACCACCGGCGCGACCCTGCGCGAATGTGCCAAAGCGCTGTTAGAATCGGGTGTATATGACGTGTGCGCCTTGACGCTGACACGAGCCTGATCCATATCACCCGCATCATCTGCATCAACTACACAACACTGCACCCCTTCATAAACCATATACAAACACCGACAGGATTGAATTCGCCAGGAGGCAACGACATTGCACACACGTGTGTGGGATGGGGTTGAACTCCTGGCGTTTTGTTTTAGTGCTGTGTAAATCGAAGTCAATGGAACATTTTCAAATGCATGGGGCGCAGGGTAGATCAGGGTAGATATTGAAAGCAATAGAAGCAAAGGAGCAACAGGAATGATGACCAAGGCAACTTCAAAATCCGCCAAAGTGCAAAATGTGACCATTCGTAAGGGCACGGCTGCCGATGGCGATACATTGTGCGATCTGATCAGCTCGCTGGCCGAATATGAACGCCTCACCAAACCCAATCAAGCGGCGCGCGACCGGCTGAAAAACGATGCGTTTGGTCCGACGCCACGCTTCGAAACCTGGTTCGGCGAAGTGAACGGCAAACCCGTCGGCTACGCCATCACGTTCTTCACCTACTCTACTTTTCTGGCACTGCCATCGCTCTATCTCGAAGACATTTTTGTGCTGCCAGACTATCGTTCGCAAAAAATTGGTAAGGCCCTGTTTATGCACTGTGTCCATCTGGCGCTGGAGCATGACTGTGGCCGCATGGAGTGGCAGGTGTTGCATTGGAACACGCCGGCCCTGGAGTTCTATCGCGGCATCGGTGCCACCCGTCTGGAAGGCTGGCAGCCCTATCGCATGGTCCGCAGTGATTTGGAGAAGGCCGCTGCGTGAGGCGTGGGAGGTGGGTGTCGCAAACGGGTGTCAAGAGGTGTCGGAAGTGTCAGGGTGTCGACACCTCTTGACACCTCCGACACCCTAGACACCTCATTTGAGACACCTCATTTCGCCACTTCCCCGTAGACGGTCAAGAGCTTATCCACCACTTTTTGCCAGCTGTAGTCCTCGGCATAGCAAGCGGCGCTATGGCCGATGCGGCGGCGGCGCGCTTCATCGGTCAGCAGCTTTTCCATCGATTCGGCCAGGGCGGCCGGATCGTTCACCTTCACCCGCAGGCCGGTCTGGTTGTGCTTCACCAACTGGCTCAGTCCACCCACATCGGACACAATGACCGGCGTGCCGCAAGCCATAGCCTCCAATGCCACCATGCCAAATGACTCGTAGTGCGAGGGCATCACCAGGAAATCCGAGGCGGCATAGTAGTAGTGCAGGCTGTCCTGATCGCGTGCGCCCAAAAAGGTGATGAGATCGTGCAATCCCAGCTCGTCACGCAAGGCATGCAGCCGGCCCATCTCCTCATTTTGTTGCTGGCCCTCGGGGCTGGGGTCGCCGCCGATGACGCTGAGGCAAAGGTTGGCCCAATCCAGATCGGGCCGGCGCTGACGCAACAGGGCCACGGCGCGAAAAAGATTGTCCAGGCCTTTGAGTCGCTCGATGCGGCCGGCGAACAAAATGATGCGGCGCTGTTGTGGCACGCCGATCATGCGCTTAGCATAGCCTTGTTCGATGGGGTGAAAGATCGATAGATCAACCCCTGGCGGCACAATCCGAATGCGCGATGAGCCGGCCCCATACCAGTGCACCAGCTGGTCTTTCTCCACTTTGGTGTTGGCTGTCACCCGCTCGGCCACTTCACACAAGTAGCACTCGCCGCGCAATCGCTCGTCATTCTCGCGGTCCTGCTCGCGCTCGGCAATCTGGTTCTTCATCTCGGCCAGGGTGTGAAAAGTCTGCACAAACCGCGTGCCCCAGCATTGATGCAGCGCATCGGCCACCAACCCCGACAGCCAGTAGTGGGCGTGGATGAGGTCGTAGCCTGGCTCCTGCGCATGGGCTGCATCGCCGTGCCCGTCGTGGGCAAACTGGCACATCCACTCGGTGAAGGCCGGCACATATTGCTGCAAGGTTTGCTTGGACACGGGCGCTTCGGGGCCGGCCGGCACCTGCACCACATGCACATTTGGCCCCAGGCGCGGGTCGATGCGCAGGGCGTGGGCGTTGGTGCTGCGCACGAACACATCCACATGATGGCCGCGCTGGCCCAGCTCACGCGCCGTTTCGCGCACGAACACGTTCATGCCGCCGGTGTCTTTGCCGCCCAGCGTGGCCAGCGGCGAGGTGTGGTAGCTGATCAGTGCAATGCGCATGTGTGGCAACTAACTTTCCGCTATGCCGTCATTCCCGCGCAGGCGGGAATCCAGGCGTAACCCCGACGCTACCGTAATTGGGAGTTCTGGATTCCCGCCTGCGCGGGAATGACGTTGCTAGGTAAAGACTTTCCTTGTAACTACTCAGGCCAAAGTGATCTGAACGGGGTGTCCGTCGAACAGTGCGCGTAAAGCAACGAGCGCGCCAAAGCCTTGCTTGCGCACGGTAGAAATGTAGCCCCG
>JBBQST010000151.1:0-9594 GCA_038213625.1 Thermoflexales bacterium | reverse complement strand
GTTTAGTGTGCAGGCGCGCTGGTTGGCCGACAAGTTGAGTGATGCTGAGGAATTCGTCGACGACGACATCGACATCGACGTCGTCGACGACGCTCAGAAGCCGAGCCAAAACCCAACAGCCCGGCCTTATACCGCTTTCGCCATCAAAGAGGCTTTGGCACCCGTTGTGGCCGCCACGACGGGCGCGCGCGAGTCGGTGACGGCGCCGGATTGGGTGCTGTCGGTGGTGTGTGCCGAGCGGCAGGCGTGGATTGGGCTGTCGCCCGCGCGTTGGAATTTGAGCAATTGGGCCGGTGGGATGCACCGCTTGGCACGCCATCCAGAGCAGATCAGCCGGGCCGAGTTTAAGCTGCAAGAGGCGTTGGAAGCATTTGATGTGGCGCTGCCGACGCGCGGCATGGCGCTGGATTTAGGGGCGGCACCGGGTGGTTGGACGCGGCTGCTGCTGGAGGCGGGCTTGCAAGTGGTGGCCGTGGATCCGGCCGCGCTCGATCCACGGCTGGTGAAAAATCCCGCGCTGGCACACTACCGAGGCTACGCGCAGGATTTTTTGAATGCGGCGTTGCGCGAGGACAAACGGGCCAACTATGCCATGATCGTGAGTGATTTGCGGGTGGACGTCTTTGAAGCGGCGCGTTTGATGGCTGATTATGCGGCGTTGCTGGCCCCAAATGGCATCCTGATCACGACCTTGAAATTGCCGCATGCGACGCGGACGGTGAAGCCGGAGGCGCTGGCACGCAAGGCCTTGAAAATGCTGGGTCAGACCTTTTCGACGGTGCGCGCCCGGCAGCTCTTTCACAACCGGCAGGAGATTACGGTGTTGTTGCGCAAGTAATCGCAACGCTTCTACATCAGCGGCACATCGGCTGCGGTGAGCACGAAGCGATAGCCGGCCGTGGAGGCGAAGTCAAAGATCACGCCCTGGTTGTCGCACCAGAAATGGCTGAAATAGCGCGCATCGCCGCCAAAATCCAGGGTGTAGTGCCACAGCTTTTCGGTGCCAAAGCGGGTGTGATGCGATTCCTGGCCCATATTTGTGTACACCTGGATCATCTGGGTCGGCTGAAAAGTAACCGGATCGAGGTTGTAGCAGGTGAAACTGCGCGACTGGCCGGCCTGCAAACGACTGCGCAATACCGTGGCCATGTTGGACAACGGCGACAGAAAATCCAGCTCAAGCGAATTATTCCAGGCGACGACCTTCTCTTTTACATCGCCCAGATGCCGCCAGCACAGGCTGGCTTTGGTGTGATCGGCCGCCACACACACCCGGCCCTCGCGTTTGCCGAACAAGCCGTGTATGGTGAGTTCGCGCAACTGTAGATCGGGTTCGAGGGTGAGCGTGGCCGAATCACTGCGCGGCTCATCAAACGGCGCGACGCGGACGGTTTCGTTGTCAAATTGAATGGCGCCGTCGGGCAGAGTGATGACCTGCCAGCGCTCATCGGCGACAATGTTGCCGCGCTCGTCGAGGGCCTGATAGATTCCCTTCCGGTTTATGATTTTGGACGATGGATTGGCGTTAGGCGTGTTTGACATGGCGGTCTAATGGTAAATCTTAAAAATGTCAGCCATCTTCAAGATGGCTGACATATCAAACCTATGAACGAATTGCCCATTGGTGAATTGTTATCCGGCCTGGCCGTCTTATTCAGCCTCATCGTGCTTAACGCATTTTTTGTGGTATCGGAATACAGCCTGGTCGTGTCGCTGTCGCGGCGCACCCGCCTGGTGGAGATGGCCGACAGAGGCAGCGCGCCAGCCAGGTTGGTGTTGCGGGTGATGGACGACTCGGACCGCTATTTTGCCGCTGTGCAAATGGGGGTGACTCTGACCTCAGTGGCGATTGGCAGCTTTGCCGAAGAGCCGTTGTCCAACTTTTTTCAGCAACTGTTTGGTCTGGTCGACTCACCGGCTTTGCGCGGAGTTGCGCTGGCAGCGGGCAGCATCTTTGGTTTTGGCCTGGCCACTTTTCTCCAGATTGTGCTGGCCGAGTTGGTGCCGCGCACGGTGGTGCTGCGGCTGGCCGAGCGGGTGGCGCTGGTGTGCGTGCCGCCGATGAGTGTCATTGCAACCGTGTTTGCGCCCTTCACCTGGGCACTCAAAACCTCGTCGCGCCTGGTGTTGCGGCTGATCGGCATTCGCCCGGATAGCGGTGCTGCCGACCGGCACTACTCCATCCAAGAGCTGAAGATGCTGATGGACGAGAGCGAGAAGGGCGGTGCCATCGAAACCGACCAGCGCGAAATGCTGGACGCGGTCTTTTCATTTGGTGACACGACTGTGCGCGAGGTGATGATGCCGCGCACCGAAATGACGTGTGTGCCGGTGAACGCGAAACTGCCCGAGGTTGCGCACATTTTGTCCAACCATGCTTTTACGCGGGTGCCAGTTTATGAGAACGATGTCGATCACATCATCGGCATTTTGCATGTCAAGGATCTGGTGCGCGCGCTGATCCCCAACACCCGCGTGTTGACCACCCGCCAGCTCATGCGCGAGCCCTTTTTTGTGCCGGATACCCAACGGGCCGACGAGTTGTTGCGACAGTTTCGGCTGACGCGTGAGTCGCTGGCCGTGGTGCTGGATGAATATGGCGGCACAGCCGGCGTCGTGACGCTGGGCGATCTCATCGAGAAGATCATCGGCGAGATCACAGATGTGTCGCGGGGCGAAAAGCCATCCATTCAACTGACCAGTGATGGGGCCGTGATCAATGGCCTGACCAGCATCGGTGATGTGAACGATGAATTTGATCTGGTGCTGTCCGATGAAAACTATGACACGCTGGGCGGCTTTGTGATGGGCCGGCTGGGCCGCATTCCCAAGGTGGGCGATGAGGTGGTGGTGCCGGATATGCGCGGGGCGTCCCTGATTTTCCGGGTGGAGGAGATGGACAAGCTGCGGGTGGCACGGGTGCGCCTGGTGCGGAAGCCGGCGGAAGAGACCACGCCGTGACAGCGTAGACGCTCAATCAATTTCTGCCGACTCTTACCCTGCTACGGCGAGGGTCGCTGGCGATGTCAGCAACTCTCCTAAGTATTCCGTTTGGGCATCAACGTGCAGCCGTTGAGGCGAATTTCCCTCGGCAGGGGTCGCTCGACCGTGGAACGGTCAAGCTCATCAACGAAGCCCCTGTGGGGCTTTTCCCAGGCCCAAAGGGGCTTCGTTGATGAGCGCGGCGCTTCAGCGCCACGCGGACTTTGATATTCGTTTGTTACCGAATTCGGTCCTGACTTTTCACACCACAGTGGCGGTCGGCGTGGCGGTGCTGGTTGCGGATACCGTAGTCGGCGTGGCGGTGGCAGTCGCGGTGCTGGTTGCGGGCTGTGTGGTGGGTGTGGTAGTGGCTGTCGCGGTGCTTGTTGATGCGACGGTGGTGGATGTTGTGGTGGCCGTGGCGGTGCTGGTTGCCGACACCGTTGTCGGCGTTGTTGTTGCGGTGGCGGTCTTGGTAGCGGTGGCACCGGGTGCTGTGAGCGTGGCAGTAGACGTCTTTGTTGGCGTCGGACCCATCACGGTCTTGGTCGGCGTGGCTGTTTTCGTGCTGGTGGCAAGGGTCGTTGCCGTTCCTGCCGGCTCTGCGGTGGCAGTGGATGTGGCCACTACCGGCGTCGTTGGCGTCGGGCTGGCAGCGGGCGCCGCTTGCGGCTGGTAACTGGACATGATGACGGGCAGATAGGCGCGCGGCACCAGTGTCCCCGGTGTCGTCACCATCGTCGGCGTCTGTGAGGGTGTCATCGTGGCTGGCGTGCCGCTGACCATGGGTGTTTGCGTCGGCGTTTGGGTCGATGTGGCAGTGGGGCCGTTGGTCCTCAGGGTTGAGTTGAGCCGATGGATATCGCCGTTGCCATAGTCGATGAGATAGAGCTCGCCGGCGGCATCTTCACCAAAGCTGGAAATGCCATAGTTGGTGTCGAGAATGGCGACGGTGCTGTAGACGCCGGTCGTGGTGGGTTGGCTGGAGGCCCAGATGCGGCCGGAGCTAAAGTCGCCAAAGAAATAGAAGCCGTTCAGCCAGGGATAACTCGGCCCGCGATAGACATAGCCGCCGGTGACTGAGCGGCCCCCATTGGCCCCGTGATCGTAGTCAAAAAAGGGTTCGGTTCGGGCGATGCCGCTGTCCGGGCAGGCGCTGCCATCGTTGTAATCGTGCCGGCCCTCGCGCTGGCTCCAGCCAAAGTTGAGGCCGCCGCCCGCGCCGGCGGGTGCCACGCTCACTTCTTCCCAGGCACCCTGACCCACATCACCAATGTAAAGCTGGCCGGTTTGCCGGTCGAACGAATTGCGCCACGGGTTGCGCAGGCCGATAGCCCACACTTCGGGCCGTTGACCGGTGGCAAATGTATTCGTGGTGGGTGTGGTGTAGGTCACCTGACCCACGACATTGAGGCGCAGAAATTTGCCGCGCAGATCGGCCGGGTTTTGGGCGGCGCAGAATTGATCGCCACCCCCGCCGCCATCGCCGGTGGCGGCATATAGAAGGCCATCCGATCCAAAGCCCAGCCAGCCCCCGTTGTGGTTGGTCTCGCCGGGGTGGGTGATGGTCAGCAGAATCGTCGCGGATAGCGAGTTGGCAATGCTGGTGTCGGTGACCGAGCGGGTGTAGCGGGCGATATTTTCGTTGCCGTCGTTATTGGTGTAGTAGACGTAGAAACGGCCGGTGCTGGCGAAATTGGGCTCGAACGCCAGACCCAGCAGGCCCTGTTCACCGCAACATAGCACGATGGGTTCGATGCTCAGAAAGGGCTTGGACGCCAGAGTGCCGCCGAGCCAGGTGCGAATGCGGCCATCCTGTTCGAGGATGAACAGGCGCGGATCGCCAGCGTGGGTGACATAGGTTGGGTTGGATAGGCCGTCGGTGACCACCGGCGCGAAGCTATAGCTGATGTTGGGATCGTTGGGGGCGAGGTTGGGCGACGCCGAATCAGCTGATTCGGCCGGATCGGCCGGATCGGCTGGGGCGGCGGATGCGAATGATGTGGGCTGGAATGAGGTGAATGCCACGGCTACCAATGCAACCACGAGGGTGAACAGGCCGAGGCGGGTGATGGGTGTGATGAGGGTCTTGCGAATTGAGGTATTCATCTTTTGCTTCAAATGCTTCATAAAAATTGTGCCTCCTAAGCACGGCTTAATACAGGTAAATAAGCCCTGGGTGTGAGCGACTGAAACTGGATTTGATAGATTTGGCCGGCACCATAACTGGCGGCATACAGCTCGCCGGCCGAATCTTCACCAAACGTGGAGATGCCAAAACCGGGCTGAGCCACGGTTTGAACACTGAACAGGCTGCCAGGTGAGGGGCGCTGGGCGGCCCAGATGCGCCGGGAGATGAAATCGCTAAAGAAGTAGACGCCGTTGGCAGCAGGAAATTGTGCACCGCGATACACATAGCCACCGGTGATGGAGCTGCCGATATCGTGGCCGTAATCAAAAAACGGCTCTTGAGCGGGCGTGGGGCTGACGGGGCAATGCGCACCGTCATAGGCTTGGGCCCCTTCGCGCTGGCTCCACCCGAAATTGGTGCCGGCGCTGGCACTGGCCGGCGCGAGATTGACCTCCTCGCGAGCCCCCTGACCCACATCGGCAATGTAAAGCTCGCCAGTTTGCCGGTCGAACGAATTGCGCCACGGATTGCGCAAGCCAAAGGCCCACACTTCGGGCCGGCCACCCACTACATTGCTGACGGGTGTGGTGTAGGTGACCGCGCCCGACACGCCGAGCCGCAACAGTTTGCCGCGCAGATCGTTCAGGTTTTGAGCGGCGCAAAATGGATCGCCACCGCCGCCGCCATCGCCGGTGGCCGCGTACAAAAAGCCATCCGGCCCAAACCCGAGCCAGCCGCCGTTGTGGTTGCCGTTGGTTGGGTGAGGAATGGTGAGCAGGATGACACCGGAGTTGGGATCGGCGACATTGGGGTTGCTGCCAACTGCATAGCGGGCAATGACCTCATCCCCATCGTTATTAGTGTAGTAGACGTAGAAGCGGCCGGTCTGGGCATAGTTGGGCTCGAAGGCCAGCCCCAGCAAACCCTCTTCGCCGCAACACTTCACCAGCGGGGCGATGTCCAAAAAGAGAGAACTGAGCACCGCCCCGTTTTGCAGGATTTTGATGCGGCCGTCCTGTTCGACCAGAAACAGGCGCGCGTCGTTGGCATGGGTGATGACGGTGGGGTTGGAGATGCCGGTGGCCACGCTTTTGAAGGACAGGGCCAGGGTCGGCACGGCTGCAATCGCCGAGTGAGGAGAGAAGATGGCCGCCTGGGTGGATAGGATCAGGCCGATCAGCGCCAGGTGAAAACTACG
This sequence comes from Thermoflexales bacterium, assembly GCA_038213625.1. GTDB lineage: Bacteria > Chloroflexota > Anaerolineae > J036 > Brachytrichaceae > JANMVQ01. The sequence continues at coordinate 3,283 of JBBQST010000151.1, read as the reverse complement.
TTTGAAAATTATTTTGATAGATTTCAGCATAAGTAATACAATGTCACAATCAGACGTATTCTTCCAGACGTATTCTTCAAACACACACGTCAGGCGCGGCCCCCCAGCCGATATCGTTTTAAGGAGTTGAAGTGATCATCAACCTGGCTACCTGGGTCTTTACTCGAAAAACCCTTGCTGTGATGTTGATGGTGGCATTGAGCATTCACACATTCACCCACGCCCGTGGGGTTGGTGCTGCTGACATGAATGCTTTGGCAGGAAAGTATGCTGCGGTGAATGACGCGCCGGCTGTAGCCGCAGATCCGCTCCAAATTTTCATTCAGGCCAACCCCGCCTTCTCACCCACACGCCCCGTTATTGTAGGGCATGGCGATATCATCACCTACACATTGGTGGTGACTAATTCCACCGATGTCACCCTGACCCAATTGGTGCTGACGGATGTGGTGCCGCTGGGCTCCACTGCCATTACCCATACGGTCAACCCCAGCCCGGCCAAGGCCCCGACCAACGGCGTTGGGCCGTGGGTGTGGATGATTTCAGAATTAACCCCCGGCGCCACCTTTACCGTCAGCCATGCTGTGCGGGTGAATGCGCTCATCACCGTGACCGCGATTGTGAATGTGGCCGTGATTCGCAGCGACCAAACGCCGCAGGTGGCCTCCAACACCACCGTGCATCTGTTTGGCGGCCTGCCCGATCCACCACCGGAGCAGTGGCGCTATTTCATGCCGATAGTGAGGGCAGGAGCGTAGGGTCGGGTTGAGGTCTTTACCCGTCGGTAAATAAAGCCCCTTTGGGTTTTTAGCCAACCCCCATCTTTCAACTCGGCTTGCTCTCGCGCCTTATAATCTCGCGCGTTGAATCAATTTTGTAACTAGTGACCCCCAACTTGTAACTATGTCCAACTACACCCAAATAGACCAGACTTGCGCCAACGTTATCCGAACGCTCACCCTGGATGCGGTGCAGGCGGCCAAATCTGGCCACCCTGGCATGCCGTTGGGCATGGCCGATGTGGCGCTGGTCCTCTATAAAAAGTTTATTCGCTTTAATCCACTGGACTACCGGTGGTTCAACCGAGATCGATTTATTGTCTCGGCCGGCCACGGTTCCATGCTGCCCTACTCGCTGCTGTATCTCACCGGCCAGCCGGAGATGACGCTGGACGAGCTGAAGCGCTTCCGGCAATATGGCAGCAAGACGCCGGGCCACCCCGAGAACCACATTACCCAGGGCATTGAGGTGACGACGGGGCCGCTGGGTGCGGGCACGGCCAACAGTGTGGGCATGGCGCTGGCCGAGCGTTGGCTGGCGGCCAAGTTCAACCGCAGCGGCTTTGACGTGGTCGATCACTACACCTATTCCATCGTCAGTGACGGCGATCTGGAGGAAGGCGTGAGCCACGAATCCGCCAGTCTGGCCGGGCATCTGGGGCTGGGCAAGTTGATCTGGTTCTACGACGACAACAACATCACGATTGACGGGCCAACCTCGCTGAGCTACAGCGATGTGGTGCCGATGCGGTTCGAGGCCTACGGCTGGCACGTCCAGACCATCGACGGTCACAACATGGATGCGATTGAAGCTGCCATCCATGCTGCCCGCGCCGTGACCGATCAGCCCAGCATCATTTGCTGCAAAACCATCATCGGCAAGGGCATGCCCACCCGCCAGGGCACCCAAAAGGCCCACAGCGACGAACCCGGCGAGGCCGAGGTGCACGGCGCCAAAGTGACCTATGGCCTGGACCCTGAAAAGACGTTCTATGTGCCAGACGATATTCTGGCCGCCTGGCGCGAGATTGGCGCGCAGGGCGTGAACTATGAAGCGGCCTGGGACGCGGCGATGACCAACTACGTGACTGCATTTCCAACCGAAGCCGCGGCGCTGCAAGATGCCATCAACGGCACGCTGCCGGACGGCTGGGACGAGGTATTGCCGACGTTCAAGCCCGGCGACAAACCCATGGCCACCCGCGCGGCCAGCGGCAATGTTATTGACGCGCTGGTGACGTCGGTGCCGTCGTTGCTGGGTGGCAGCGCCGACCTGACGCCATCGAATAACACGTTGCCGAAGGGCGCGGCCAGTTTTGCCAAGGGCGATTTCAGCGGCCGGTATATTCGCTTTGGCATTCGCGAGCACGCCATGGGCGGCATCCTAAATGGTATGGCCCTGCACGGTGGGGTGATTCCTTACGGCGGCACGTTCTTTTGCTTTAGCGATTACATGCGGCCCACGCTGCGACTGGCCGCGCTGAGCGGCGCACATAGCATTTTCGTGTTCACTCACGACAGCATTGGTCTGGGCGAAGACGGCCCGACGCATCAACCCGTGGAACAACTGGCGGCCGTGCGCGCGATCCCGCACCTGACCACCTTTAGACCCGCCGACGCCAACGAAACGGCGTTTGGGTGGAAGGTGGCGGTGGAGTCGAAGGGGCCGGTGGCATTGGTATTGTCGCGGCAGGCGCTGCCCATTTTGCCCAAAAATGATGGCGCGTTGAAGGGCGCTTACATTGCCCAGGATGCCGAGAACCCCGACCTGATTCTGGTGGCCAGTGGCTCCGAGGTGAGTCTGGCCCTGGACGCGGCCAGGGCGCTGGGCGAGCAGGGCAAGCGTGCGCGGGTGGTGTCGATGCCATCCTGGGAGTTGTTCGATGCGCAGTCCGACGAATACCGCGCCAGCATTCTGCCCATTGACATGCCAAAAGTGGTGGTGGAAGCCGGCGTGGCTCAGGGCTGGCACAAATACACCGGCCCGATCGTGCGCTTTGTGACGCAGGAGACATTCGGGGCGTCGGCGCCGTATAAGGACGTGTTCAAGCACACCGGCTTTACGGTCGAGCACGTGGTGAGTGAGGCGCTGGCGGTGTTGAGTTAGTTTGTTGATTGAATAACTCTTGCAAAATCGTCGACGTCGACCTCGACGATTCCGCTCTCGTAGGCGTAGGCGTACTAAAACCATGACCTCACAACCCCTAACCATCACCCAAATGCGCGAGGTGGAGCAGCGTGCCGAGGCCGCGGGTCTGAGCGCGCAACAGATGATGACCCACGCCGGCACGAATGCGGCCAAAATCATCTTCGAGCGGCTGCCGACGATGGACGCCGACAAGCCGACCCGTGTGCTGTTCCTATGCGGCCCCGGCCACAACGGTGGCGATGGCCTGGTGTGCGCGGGTGCATTGCATGCCCTGGCCGCTGCTGCGAATCGCGAACTCACGGTTCAGGTCTACCTGCTGAAGCCGCGCGGCGAAGATGACACCTTGTTTATCAGC
>JBBQST010000150.1:0-9605 GCA_038213625.1 Thermoflexales bacterium | reverse complement strand
CCAAACGGCGCATGACCACATCGTTTTTACAACATGTGCCGGGCAGCAAAAAGTTCTTTCGGCAGCTCTTCATGTTCTACCCCTTTGCGGCGGAGCAATTTGATTTGTCTGGCTATGACGTGGTGATTTCGAGCAGTGCCGGGTTTATGCATGGCGTGCTGACGCCGCCTGAAACCTTGCACGTGTGTTACTGCTATAACCCCTTCCGCTACGCCTGGAACTGGTATCACAATTTCATCGCCAGCAGTAACCCAATCGCCCGGCTCATTCTTGCGCCTTTATTAACCTGGGTGCGCACCTGGGATGCCGGTGCATCTCAGCGTCCCGATCACTTTGTCGCCATTTCCAAAGTCACCCAGCAACGCATTCAGAAATATTACCGGCGCAACAGTGACATCATCTATCCACCTGTCGATCTCACTCAATTTAATTTGCCCGCCTCAGACACGCCGCCCCAACGCGATTACTTTCTGGCCTTCTCTGAGCTGGTGCCTTACAAAAAAATGGATGTCGTGGTCGAGGCCTTTAATCAGCTGGGTTTAAAGCTTATTGTGGTCGGCGACGGCCCGCAACTGACCCAACTGAAACAAATGGCCGGCCCCAACATCAGCTTTCGAGGTCGCGTTGCCGACGACGTGCTGCCGGGTTTGTATCAGAACGCACGCGCACTCATCTTTATGCCGAAAGAGGATTTCGGCATTATTCCCCTGGAAGCCATGGCCTGTGGCACGCCCGTGATCGCATACGGGGCCGGCGGCGCTTTAGAAACAGTGGTGGCCGATACAACCGGCTTGTTCTTCGCCGAACAAACACCCCAGGCCTTGATAGACGCGGTTCAAAAGTTTGAACAGTGTGCCTTCGATCCCCAAATCATTCGCGCACAGGCGCAACGGTTTGGAGCCACTGATTTTCAGCATCAAATCCTTTCTTATGTCGACGAAAAATTGGCCAAATATCGATTACAGATGGAATTGCCGCCGCTGAACGGGATTGCCAATACTTATCTGCCAAAGTCAAACTTTTGACCTAGACCCTTAATACTACTTAATACCTAAGTGAAAATTAAGTTTACGCTATACTTGGGCTCTGCTATGTATAAATTGTGTGTGAAACGCTGCAAGATTCACGCACATTGGCAGCATTCCAGTCGGATATCACCTACCCAGACGTAGCATCAGCACACATTGGGTATTGTTGCCAACTTCATTCAACGAAGGTCAAGGGGATGGCGGATCATGATAAAGCGCCGAAATCTATATTTGTTTGCTATTTTTTTGCTTCATATTGTGTTTACAGCGGGTGCCGTGGCACTCTCTATCTGGGTTCGCACGCACCTGCCCTTCGGCATGTCCTATATTCCCGCGGCGTCCGTTAACCAGCTTTATATCGCCGCTCCCCTGATCTACTCTGCCTCGCTCTATCTGCTCTCGTTCTATCAAACCGATGGCCGCCTGGGGCCAGCCGACCGACTCCGTGTCCTGGTGTCAGGCTATATAGTCGGCACGCTCCTTGTGATCGCATTCACCTACTTCCTCGCCCGCGATATCTCCCGCTTGCTGATTCTGTATTTCTTTGCCTTCGAAGCGGTGGCGCTCATTCTGGTTCAAGTCATTGGCAAGTTGACCGAGAAACGGCTCACCCCGATCAACGCCGTCCAACGGCGCGTGTTGGTGATCGGCGACAACGAGGCCATCTTCCAGGCCATTGAGCGCCTGCGCAAGGATGCCGATACGTCGATTGATCTGATCGGTTATCTGTCAGAAAAACTCCCGGTTGCGCTGACCGAGCAGGCCCAGACCCTGAGTAGTCACACCCCTTATCTTGGCAGTGTGCAGCAGGCCCATCGCGTCATCGATCAGCGGCAGGTCAGCGATGTGGTTTTGGCGACGCCGCTGGAGTCCTACTTCAAACCGCAGGATCTCATCGCGACCATTCTGCGCCAGGGTTGCAAGATATGGGCCATTCCCAGCAGTCTTAACACCCTGCTCTACACCGCCCGCATCGACGACCTGAACGGCGTCTCCATGATCAGCATGAAATCGCTGGTGCTATCGGGTTACCAGCGCTCGCTCAAGCGCGCCTTCGACATCGTCGTGAGCGCGACTTTGTTGTTCATGCTGTCGCTGCCCATGGTGCTGGTTGCCATTCTCATCAAACTGACCTCGCGCGGCCCGGTGTTCTACAAGCAGCAGCGCGTGGGCGAAAACGGCCGCCTGTTTGGCATGTTCAAATTTCGCTCCATGGTGGTCGATGCCGATCGCAAAGAGCGCGAGATGGTCCAGCTCGATGCCTCCGGCAAATACACGTATCAGAAGGTCAAGGGCGATACGCGCGTGACACCGCTGGGCCGGCTTCTGCGCCGCTACAGTGTGGACGAGCTGCCCCAATTGCTCAATGTGCTCAATGGCGATATGAGCCTGGTCGGCCCGCGCCCCGAGCTGCCCGCCCTCTACGAGCACTATGAGCCGTGGCAGCATCGCCGGCTGGCCGTGCCGCAGGGGATGACCGGCTGGTGGCAGGTGAATGGCCGCAGCGACAAACCCAGTCATCTCAAGATCGAGGATGATCTGTATTACGTGCAGAATTATTCGCTGCTGCTCGATTTCAAAATTCTACTGAAGACCCTGCTCGTCGTCGCCAACGGAAAGGGTGCCTACTAACCTGCTTCATCGCATTCGCTCCCGTGCTGTCAGCTTCCGCTTCGTTCAACACGGTGCCGTGTTGCTGGCCTGTGCGGCCAGCTTGCTTTCATCGAAGCTTTTATTGCCAGCGGCCGCGCTCATCGTCGCCGTCTGGCTCCTGCGCTGGTTCGTCGCCCGCTCGGGTTCCAGTCGCCTGGCGGTGATGGCCACCCCGGCCGATCTCGGTATCGTTTTGCTGATGAGCATGGCCGGCGTGTCGCTGTTCATCTCGCCCCTGCCCGACCTCACCCAGCCCCAAGTTTTGCGCCTGTTCATCGGCATCGCCACCTACTACGCCATCGCCGAAGCCGTGGCCTTATTTTTGCCTTCAAATACGGTCGTCACCTCATCTACACAAGTGGGGCTGATACTCATGGGTCTCGCCCTCATCGGCACCGCACTGGCCGGCCTGGCACCCATCAGTGTGGACTGGTATGCCAACAAGGGCCTCATCCCCACTCAGGTGTATAGCCGCTTTGTCGTCCTGCTTAGCGACAGCGTGCACCCAATCGTCATGGGCGGCTACCTGGCGCTGTTCATCCCGTTCAGCCTCGGGATCGTCTTGTTTTTGCCCAATGCACGCACAGCCGCGCGCCTCATCGGCATCATCACCACCGCCATCATGACGCTGATTCTGGTGCTCACCCAATCCCGCAGCGCCTATGTGGCGCTGGCGGCCTCATGCCTGTGCCTGGCCCTGTTGCGGCTGGCCACGCGATTCCCAAGGGCGGCCCGTCTGGCCGGGATCGCACTGCTGGTTTGCATCGGATTCGCACTGGCCGGCCTGGTGTTGCAAATCCCGCCCTTCGACACCGTGGCTGCCACCAGCACGCAGGGTGTGGATGCCACCATCAACGGCCGCATCGAGATCTGGTCGCGCGGCATCTACATGGTGCAGGATTTTCCCTTCACCGGCATCGGCATGGGATTGCACGCCAAACTGGTCGAGGTCATGTACCCCTATTTCATCAACCCGGTGCCGTTGGTGCACGCCCACAATCTATTCCTGCAAATCGCGGTCGATCTGGGTTTGCCCGGCTTGATCGCATGGCTCGCCACGCTCATCATCACCATCGCGTGTTCCATCTCGCTCTATCGGGTGGGATTGCGCACAAACAATCCTGGGCAGGCGGGTCTGGCGGCCAGCCTCATCGCCAGCCAACTGGCGCTCATCGTGGGTGGACTTACAGACGCGGTCACGTGGGGCGGCATTCGCACGGCACCGCTGGTATGGGTGATTTGGGGCGTGGCCGTGGGGTGCTGGATGCACGCGCAGGCTCAACAAGCTCAAACAGACCCCACATCTACTCAATTGGACCCATCCAACCAGGCAACCGAGGCCGCGGCATGATTGATTGGCGCACGGTCATCTTGACCCTGGTCTGGGTGCTGGGGCTGGCCCTCTTGCTGGCGGGATGGAGTTACAGCCGTTGGTCACGGCATCCCACCTCGCCCAAAGTGACCTGGCTGGGGTTGCTTTTGACCATCGCCGGACTGCTAGCCGTCCGTCTATTGGGATGAATGCGTCATGCATGCAACCAACCCATCACAGCCATCTATTTCTGTGCCAAACACCAGTTTGAGCAACTTGACACAACAAATGAAATTTATTGGCCGCCCATTTCTCGCACGCGTTCAAAAGTGCTAAGCTACTGTGACCGATCAGAGATCAATTCAAAATTGCAGCCAAAATAGGCCAGCGCGACGGCTATTCTTCGCCAAATATGCAATACAGACAGCAACTCTGTATTTATTTATCGCGGATCGCAACGCATCTTACGACTATCAAAGTACAATCTAAGTGCGAATCATCGAAACTCACCGTAGGAACAAAACGACAAAAACTGTTGCTCCCACGTTTAATTGAGGGCGAAACATGGCAAATGGGTATGGATAAGACAAAAATACGGGTCATGATCGTGGATGACCATAATGTTGTGCGCAGCGGCCTCTCAGCTTTTCTGTTGGCGTTTGATGACTTGGACATGGTGGGCGAAGCCTCCGGAGGAGCCGAGGCTGTCGAAAAGTGCGCCGAATTGCAGCCTCATGTGGTTCTGATGGATTTAATCATGCCCGGCATGGATGGGGTTGAGGCCACGCGTCAGATTCGCAGCCGCTTTCCCAATGTCCAGGTCGTGGCGCTGACCAGCTTTAAGGATGACGATCTGGTGCAACGGGTCGTGAAGGCCGGCGCCATCGGGTATCTCCTCAAAAACACGACCGCGGGCGAGTTGGCCAGTGCCATCCGCAATGCCCATAATGGCCAGCCGGCGCTCTCCCCCGAGGCCACCCAGGCCCTGGTTCGGGCCGCGCGCGGCACCTCCTTCCAATCCGCCGGCAGCGATCTCACCCAGCGCGAGCGCGAGGTGCTGTCGCTAATGATCAAAGGTATGAGCAATGTCGAGATCGCCGAACGGCTGGTCATCAGTCCATCCACGGCCAAATTTCACGTCAGCAGCGTGCTGGCCAAGCTGGGCGTTGCCAGCCGCACCGAAGCAGTCGCGCTGGCGCTCAAAAGCAAATTAATGGACTAATTTGACCCCTTAGGATCAGGGCGCAGCTGAAACTTTCTACCAGTTCTGAAACTAACTAATCATCCAGTAAGGATTACTTGCATTCTGCCGTAGCATAAACGCAACACATTACGCATGCGGCAACGGCATTCGGTCTACCCGAAGTCGATGATCGTCTGTAGCCGTGTTGCCGGATCGAACAATGGCGTCCGAAACACAAGTGCCCAACACGCATGCGCGCGTTCAGCCTCCCAATTTGATTCAAACGCTGTTCGCGTTCAAACACGGCCGCAACCTCGGCATCGCGCTGGCGGTGTTTGCCGTGTTAGCGGCCCTGGTTTTAGCGGCCACCGCCTGGTACGAGGGGTATCTGGCCCAACAAACGCGGGTGCTGGTCGGCCACGATCTTGCCAGATACCAGACCACCTTGCGTTCCTCACTAGACACGCGTCTGGCCACACTGGAAGGGTTGGCCGCATTTGTGGCAGCCGAAACTACGACAGCAGCATTGCCGGGTGGAAACGAGGCCGAGGCCAGCGAGGCGAACTTGATGGTTAATGCCGTCACCTATGCTCAGGGCGTGCTCCAAAATAGCACATTGGGGGTTCAGACCCTGGCCCTGCAACGCCCAGGCATGCCCTGGATGGTCTACCCGGCGCTCTCGCCCAGCGACCCCATTTATCAAGCACTGGCCACGCTCACCCCCTTCTACACAACCGCTTCTGCAAATGACGCAAACCCTTCTCAAATGTGGCTGAGCGCGCCATTTGAAATGACCCCCGGTCAGCTGGGTCTGGTTGCCTATAAACCCCTCCTCAAAAATAACGCCGTGTGGGGCACCGCCGCCATTGTGATGGATGTCGAACGCCTGTTGGCCGGCAGTGGGTTTACGGCCGCGGACCAGGTGCAGCGGATGACCGGGCTTCGGGACTCGCAGGGTCAATGGCTTCTCGGCGATGCCAGCAGTTTGCAACACGAGCCGATTCTGGTGGGCGTGAGTATGCCCAATGGCGAGTGGGCGTTGGCCGGTCAACCCGCCGACGCGCTCCTGGAAACGAATCGTTTTCACATCGGCCTGATTCGGACCATCGCGCTCATCATCGCCTTTCTGTCATCCAAACTGGTGCTGCTGGCCCTGGTGCGCCAGACTCGCCTGGAAGCCCTCGTAGACGAACGCGTCAACGAGCTGGACCAGGTGAATACCGCACTCGCCCGCGATGTCGCCGAACGCTCCCGCGCCGAGCAAAATCTTCGCGACAGTCAGGCCCAGTATCAGGCCCTGCTCTCGGCCATTCCCGATCTCATGTTCAGGATCGACCGCGACAGCCGGTTCATCGGCTACAACGCGCGCAACGATGACGATCTGTTCGTGCCAGCCGAGCAGTTTTTGCACAAGCGGCTGGATGAGGTGCTTCCCCCCCACATCGCCGGGCAATTCGAAGGGGCTGCACAACGCGCATTGGAAACCGGGTCTGTGCAGGTGATCGAATATGATCTGGCGCTGCCGGACGATCCGGCCTCGTCGCGGCACTTTGAGTCGCGTATTTGCGCCGTTGGGCCCGATGAAACCCTCTCGCTGGTTCGCGACATCACCGAGCGCAAACTGGCCTACCAGGACCTGGAGCAACGGGTGAACGAGCGCACCCGCGAGCTGACCGCGCTGCTGAACGTCTCTCGTCAGATGGTGTCTACGCTGGAGCTGCGGCCGCTGCTGAGTCTGGTGCTCGACCATACGGATGCGCTGATCGGCTTCGATATCGCCGTGATCCTGACGCCGCACGACGAGCAATTTGTCTATCTGGACTATCGCGGCTTCGAGATCAACGAAACTCTGATCGGCACCCAGGCCGACCCGGCCGTGGTGTTTGCGGTTCAGCAGGTCATCGCCGAGGACAACGCTGGCTTTGTGGCAGATCTGTTTGGCGATGACGTTGAAGCCCAGAAATTTACCTGGCACCTGCCCCCCAAGGTGCTGCAACACATTGCCGGTATGCACGCGGCCCTGGGTGTGCCGATGGAAGTGAAAGAGCGCGTCATCGGCGTCATGCTGCTGATGCACCACCAACCCGGCTATTACACCGAGTCCCACGTAAAACTGGCCACAGGTATTGCCGACCAGGCCGCGGTGGCCATGGAGAATGCGCACCTGTATGAGCAGGCTCAGGGCATGGCCGTGATCGAAGAGCGCCAACGGCTGGCACGAGACCTGCACGATGCCGTCACACAAACCCTGTTTTCCGCCACCTTGATCGCCGAAGTGCTGCCCAAAATCTGGCACAAAGACCCCAAGGAAACCGAGCGCCGGCTGGAGGAGTTGCGTTGGTTCACCCGCGGCGCGCTGGCCGAGATGCGCATGTTGCTGTTGGAATTGCGGCCCACCGGCCTCACCAACACCACCCTGGGTGAGCTGCTGCGCCAGCTGGCCGATGCCGCCACCGCCCGCACCCGTTTCCCGATTTTGCTGCAAGCCCAGAGCACTGCCACGCTGCCACCCAACGTCCAGATCGCGTTTTATCGCATTGCGCAAGAGGCCCTGAACAATGTGTGGAAGCACGCCCAGGCCAGCCAGGTGCGCGTCCGGCTCTCGCTCACCCCAGTCGAGGTCACAGAGGTGCCGTATCGCAACGGCACGGCATCGACCTCGGCCAACGCACAACCCCATGGCCTGGAGAGTGGAACCAACGGCCCCATCACACTGGCCAGTACCGCCGCCGATCAAACCACATCGGCTCAGCCTCGCAAAGCCCGGCACGCCAAACTCGAGATTGTCGATAACGGCATTGGCTTCCATCCCGATCGTGTGCCCGCCAGCCATCTGGGCCTGGCCATCATGCGCGAGCGAGCCGCAGATATTCAAGCCCACATCAGCATCGAGAGTGCGCCGGGTCAGGGCACGGCCATCACCTTGGAGTGGTATTGCCCGCCGGTGAGCGTGATCGCCAAATCCGGCCCATCGAAATCTCAATCCACAACTTCGAATGGAACTGAGTGAATGAGTTGAATAAGTTGGAATGAACGAGTTGGAATGAGTTGAAATAATGAGTTGAATAACACGCGCAGCCTGCGTATAATCCAACCCCTACGCGCTGGTGGCGAAATTGGCAGACGCGCCATCTTGAGGGGGTGGTGCCGCAAGGCTTGCAGGTTCAAGTCCTGTCCAGCGCATGAATCACACGCCACACTTTGGCTCAACAACCAAAGTGTGGCGTGTTTGCTTTTCCGGCTTCGGTATCCCAGGACCGCGAGAAACCAGGCCCATGGTTGCCCGGCATAGAAATTTGCCAATCAGCCGAGAGAGCGATGAGACATTGTTGATATTTTCCCCATTTACGATCAAACCTGCCATAAACTACGGCAAGAAAAATTGATATCAACGTGAAACCCTCCCTTGACAAGGAGATCGGATGCCAAGATCAAAGCTAGTATTCCAGTTTGGTGTGCAGGTCGTTGTCAATGACCAGCCCCACCACTTTAGCTATCTGCGCATGGAATACCCCACCCGGCCCGGCGAACAGCCTGCCGAGTTGGCACCCGGATTGCCGGGTTTTTGGGTGGTTGTAGTCCGCGCCAAGGCAGACAGCATTCGCTGGATGGAAGCGTGCTTTGCAAGCGGAGTCATGAAGATTGAGGTTCTGCGCAAACGGCCCCCAGTGGTTGTGCAGTATTCTCAGCCTGTTGATTCTTTGACTGAAACCCCCAGGCTCCCCAATCGAATTCGACTGTTGCCCCGGCTCTCTGCATCGTTCGGTTTCTATCAAGTCGCAGTGGTCAACAAGGCCTCTGGTTAAAGCGCACGGCAAATGCGTTCAAGCTAATCACAGTCTGGCAATCACGGCATAGCGCTCATCAGTCACCGGCCCACCCCACAGCGTCCGTTCCCGTTCGATGCCCACAAACATGCCGATCCCCAGCGCCAGTCCCAAACGCGCGAATGGCTTCACAACTGTTTTGGCTGGCCGCTCTACAATCGCACCCATGATTTCCCAAGATGAAAACGCACAAGCCAAAGTCGCCATCATCACTGGTGCGGCACGCGGCATCGGCAAATCCATCGCCATCCAACTCGGCCAGGAGGGCTACGCGGTCATGATCGCGGATATTCGCCTCGACGCGGCCACCGAGACCGCTCAGGAGCTGGTTCGGCAGGGTCTGCAAGCCACTCCCGTTTTTGTGGATGTGTCCGATGCAGCCGCCTGCACGGCCATGATCGATGCGACAGTGGCGCAGTATGGCCGGCTCGATGTGCTGGTGAATAACGCTGGAATCAGCTGGCCCCAACCCACCCTCGAAGTCTCGCCCGAGGACTGGCAGCGCATGATCAACATTCAACTCAACGGCGGCTTCTATTGCGCACAGGCGGCCGGCCGACAGATGGTGAAGCAGGGCCAGCCGGGCTCGATCATCAACATCA
>JBBQST010000149.1:0-9606 GCA_038213625.1 Thermoflexales bacterium | reverse complement strand
TGCCCAACGGACCTTGCCGTTGGGCCAGCACACGCTGTGGATGACCCACGGCCACATCAACTTTGGCTACAGCATGTTGGACAAGCTGGCTCACTTCAGCGGCAAGCCTCGGTTAAACCTGGTCAATAACATGATCATTGCACGGCTGGTGCGCAAGAAGCCCACACACGCCGACATTGTGGTGTTTGGCCATTCGCACAAGCCGTGCGCGGTGCACCGCGAGGGCGTTCGGGCGGGCGATGATGGGGCGTTGTATTTCAATCCCGGCTCGGCCATAGGTGCCGGCAGCCCCACCATCATGGTCGAGCCGCCCAGCATTGGCTTTTTGACGCTGGCCGGCGACGGCAGCATCAGCCACGAGTGGGCGTTTTGGTAAGTGTGGTGCAACGCAGAATCCGTGCACGTGACACGTTTGACGTGCACGTGCACGATCTGCACTTAACACGGGCGAACCCGATTTCGGCTAAAATATTAGAACGTGCGTTCTGCTAGATAGAAGATTGGCTACCATGAAAACGATCGAACTACGCCGGCACACCCTGCGCGCGACGCCGGGGGCCCATTTAACCCAAAGCGGCGTGAGTCTGGCCCGGCGGTTGGGCGAGCACATGGGGCCGTTTGCACTGGTCGTGACGAGCCTGTTGCCGCGCGCCTACGAAACCGCCATCGCCATGGGGTTTGCCGTGCACGAGCAGCGCGAGGAATTTGGTGCGTTGCCGCTGCCGGAGGCTGTAGGGAATTACGAAGCAGCGCCACCTTCGTTTGCGCGTTGGGCCGAGCAGGCTGCGGCCGATGATGCAGTGGGCGAGTATGTGCGCGGGCAGGCTACGGCGTTGTGCGAATTGCTGGACGAGTTGGATGACGGCGAGGCCGCACTGGTCATCTCGCACGGCGGCATCGTGGAGGCCGGGGCGGTGGGGTGCCTGCCGCAATTTGATTGGGCGCTGGCCGGCGACGCGGTGAGTTATTGCGAAGGCGTGCATCTGACCTTTGAGGGCGCGCACTGTATTCAGGTCAAAGTGCTGCGGGTGTGAGCAAGGCTTGATTTTGATTGTGATGTTGAATCTATGATGGATTTGTTTATTGCTTCGAGTCTGTGAATCTCAATGCTTCCACTCAAACTAGAACTCAAAAACTTTATGGCGTATCGGGAGGCCGAGGCGCTGGATTTTAGCGGCCTGCACACGGTGGTGCTGACGGGCGATAACGGCGCGGGCAAAAGCACCTTGCTGGATGCGGTGACCTGGGTGCTGTGGGGTCAGGCGCGGGCCAAGCGCGACGATGAGTTGATCAGTCAGGGCGCGAGCGAAATGCGGGTGGCGCTGACCTTTAGCGAAGGGCGAAATATTTTTCAGGTGGTGCGCGCGCGCAAGCTGGGCAAGGCGGCGGCCGCCAAGGGCAAGCTGGTGAACAAGGCGCCGACCTCGACCGGCAGCTTGGAATTTCTGGTGCGCGACGAACGCGAGGTCAGCGGCTGGCGCTCGCTGACCGAGAGCAAGACCAGTGAAACGCAGGCCAAGATCGAGCGCGAGATCAACCTCACCTACGACACCTTTATCAATTCGGCGTTCCTGAAACAGGGGCGCGCCGATGAATTTACGCTGAAGCCGCCATCCGAGCGCAAGGCCGTGCTGAGCGAAATTTTGAGCCTCGACATCTGGCCCGAATACGAGACGCGGGTGAAAGATCGGCTGGACCGGGTGCAGGACGAGCAGAACAAGCGCCGGATTGAGCTGGACCAGGCCGATGCCGAGATTGCACGGCTACCCGATTACGAGCGCGCATTGGGCGAGGCACAGACAGCGGCGCGGGAGACCGCCGACCAACTGCAACAGGCCGAGCAGGCCCAGGCCGAGATGGACCGCCAGCGCGAGCGCGCCAACGGCCTGCGCACCCAATTGCAACAAGCCCAATCGCGCTTGAACGATTTGAAGGCGCAACTGGTGAAGCTGGGAACCGAGCGTGAGCGGCATCAGCAAGCCCAGACCCAGTATCAACTGGCATTGGATCGGCGCGACGAGATCGAGCACGGCTTTGCCGAGTTGCTGGCCGCGCGCCAGCTCAATGACGAGCTGAACTTGAAACTGGGCAGCATGGTGGAATTGAACGCGCGCAAGAGCGCGGCCGAGAGCCAGATTGCGGATGCACGCCGCAGCTTGCACAGTGAGCGCGATGCGGCCCAACGCACGGCCAATAATCTGCGGACGCTTTCGGCCGAGGATGGCTTGCGGGTGCAACTGGCCGAGGCGAATGCGCAACTGGAGCGGGTGCATGGCCAGCAGCAACAACGCGACGTGCTGGCTCGCGACATGAACCGGGCCAGCGAGCAGCAGGGCGAGGCCAAAGCTCAGAACACGGTGTTGCGGGCCGAGATGAACGATCTGAAAACGCGCATTACGTTGCTTTCCAAAGTCGGCGCGATGTGCCCGACCTGCGGGCGCGAGCTGAGCGAGGCCGACCGGGTGCGCATTCTGGGCGAGTGGACGACGCGGGGCAAACAGCGCGGCGATGCCTACCGGGCCAATGAAGCGCTGGTGAAGGAACTGGCCGATAAGACTGGCGCGATCGAACGACAGATGAGCGAACTGGAGAGCGCCTTGCGCGCCGCGCCGGGTTTGCAGCGCGAGGCCAGCGCGTTGGAAGAGCGCTTGAGTCGGGCTCAGGAAGCAGCAGCGCAACTGCCCGAGGCCGAGGCAAAGTTGAAGCAGTTGGAAGAAGTGTTCGCGGCCGAGCACTACGCACCAGAGGCGCGGGCCGCGCTCAGCACGGTGGAGACGGAACTGGCCGTGTTGGGCTATGACGCCGTGGCTCACAAGCAATTGCGCAATGAGACGTTGAAAACCCTGGACGTGTTTGTGGAGCGCAAAAACCAGCTGGATCGAGCCGTGCTGGGATTGGAGAGCGAACAGCGCGCGCTGGAGGCGTTGCGGTTGCAGGCCCAAAACCTGACCCAGCAACAAACCCATGAGCAGACGATGGGCGCGGCGTTGCAGGCTCAATTGGATGAATGCGTGAAAGCGCTGGCGCAGGCGAATCAGATTGCCACCACGCTGCAAACCATACGCGACGAGTTCTTTCGCTTGCAGCGGCGGGTGGGCGAGGCGAACCAGCGTGTGCAAAGCTGCATTGCGTTGCAGGGCACGCGCGGCCGGCTGGCGGGTGAGCTGGCCGAGTTGAAACGGCAACAGTCGTTGCTCGATGAGCTGCGTCTGGCGTTTAGCAAGAATGGCGTGCCGGCCATGATCATCGAGAGCGTGCTGCCGGAGTTGGAGGCCAGTGCCAATGACCTGCTTGGCAAGATGACGGCGGGCCGGATGAATGTGCGCTTCGAAACCCAGCGGCAAACCCAGGCCGGCAATGTGAGCGAGACGCTGGAATTGCGCATCAACGACGAGATCGGCGAGCGCGCCTACGAGATGTTCAGCGGCGGCGAGGCATTTCGGATCAACTTTGCCGTGCGGATTGCGCTGAGCAAACTGCTGGCGCATCGGGCCGGCGCGCGCTTGCAAACGCTGTTTGTGGATGAGGGGTTTGGCACCCAGGACACGCAGGGCCGTGAGCGCCTGGTCGAAGCCATTCAAACCATCGAGAAGGACTTCGAGCGCATCTTCATCATCACCCATATTGAAGAATTAAAAGATGCGTTTCCGGCCCGCATCGAAGTGACAAAGACGGCCAAGGGCAGCGTGGCGCGGATTGTCTAGGGTGCACTGGTGGTGGCGGGCTGCGGGCTGTTGGCGACTGGCGCGTTGAATGGCAACAAGAAAAACATCACGATGCCGATCAGGCGGATGGCGGCGCAGGCGATGAGGGCGGTTTGCACGGAGAGCGAATTGGCAATCTCGACCGTGAGCAGCGGCGCGACCATGGCTCCCACATTCATCAGCGCCGCGTGCGATGACATCCACGACGAGCGGCGTTGCTCGGGGATGAGGTCGTAGAGTGCGTTGAGCAGCGTGACGTTGAGAATAGGATCGAGCGCGAGGCAGATAAAGCTGACGACCCAGATCACCCACGGGATCGGCACCAGCACGATGATGAGCGGGTAGAGCCAGAAGACCAGCAACACCCGTTTAAGCAACCAATTGTTGTTGACCCGGCGCAGAATGGCGCTGCCGGCCAACGCACCCACGGCCACGCCGGCCTGCGAGAGAAAACTGTTGGTGCCGAGCCAGCCCTCGCTCAGGTTCAAGGTGTTCACAAAAAACAGGGTCAGCAGCGGAGCCGCGCCCCACACGCCGAGAAACGTGATGAGCACGGACAGGTTGATATTGACGAAGCCGCGATTGGACTGGGTGAAATTGCGCAGACTACGCCAGTCGAACGGCAGATGCCTGGGGGTTGCAGCCGCGGCCTCGGTTTTGGCCGGCCGAATTTGCACTTTGTATTCCGGATAGATCGGCAGGCTGACCAGATAGGTGCTGTATTGGCAGATGAGACAGGCCAGAATGTTGAGCGACTGATAGTTGAACGGAAACGGTACCGCTTCCAGCCATAACCCGCTCAGAAAGGCGCTGGTGCCGACGGTGACAGCCAGCAAAAACCAGCGCATGGAGAAGAAGGAACTGCGCCGATCGGGCGGACAGATATCGGCCAACAGCGACAGCCAGCCGGCATTGAACAACGCGACCGGAATGGCCTGCAGCACCGCCAGGGCCACGATGGTGCCGGGTTGCAGTTCCAATGGCACAATCCACGGCACAATCCCAATCACCAGAAAGATCATTCGCGCAACGGCCAGGCCGCCGATCATGTAGGGCTTGCGATTCGTCTTGCGCTCCATGAACTGGCCGAACAGGATGGAGAAGACGATGCTGGCCAGGGCTGGCAGCGAGAGCATGAGGCCGATGAGGGTATCGGCGCCGCCCAGCTTGAGCACAAATGGAGCGTTGAAGCTGACCATGCCTCCGGCGATGCCGGCTGGCAGAATCTCGATGCACAGATAGAACAGGTTGCGGTCGGTGGGGGTGTAGCCGCGGAAATCGTTCCAACGGTCGGTGGCACGCCGGGCAATTCGCCGCAGCACCACAGGTAGCAATGTGATGGCCTGATTCAGCACGCGCGGGATGCTAACACGAGAGCCGCGCCGCATCATTGCATGGGGTTAATCTCAGTGTGAATTCGATAAAAGTATCAATTTTCGAATTATTACGGCTCATGCAAGATTTGTCGTGGTGGCTATGCTTGGGCCTGGAGGAAAAAAAACAGGAGCACACGATGACCAAAGTCTGGTGTGCTCCTGATGGGTTCAGAAGAACTGGGCTGTTGAGCCTTTACTTCTCTTCTTTATATGTGACGTGCTTGCGGACGAAGGGATCGTACTTCGTCAGCTCCAGCCGGCCCGTATCATTCTTGCGATTCTTCTGCGTCAGATACATGTGGCCGCTTTCGCTGCTCTTCATCTTGATGACGATCCGGCTGCCTTTTTTCTTTGCCATGTCTCACCTTTTAGAAGTCCCGAATGTGTTGCACGCGGAACCTGCTCAAACCTACATCTTTACGCCGGGCATGGGCAGCAACGCCAGATGACGCGCGCGCTTGACGGCGATTGCAATCAGGCGCTGATTCTTGGCCGACAGACCGCTACGGCGGCGCGGCAAAATCTTGCCCTGCGAATTTACATAGCGGCGCAACTTCTCAAAGTCCTTGTAATCGGGCTTCTGGCCGGTGGTGGCAAATTCGTCGATGCGCTTGGGCCGCTGCTGATCCATGTAGCTGCTGGCCTGAACCACCACGCGTTTCTTTTTATTATTGCGGCGATCATCGCCCAAATCGTTATCGTTATCCACGCTTACTCCTTGCACTTTCAAGTATGGATTCTGGAATACCGGCAGGCGTAACCATACTTTTACCCCTGCTGCGGGCCGAGGATTCTAGCACAGGTCGATGTCGCTTTTCAACGGTGGCGCAGGGTTTATCCCACTCCCAGCAACTCAACCTCGAAGTACAGGGTGGCATTGGGCGGAATGACGCCACCCGCGCCGCGATCGCCGTAACCGAGCTCGGCCGGGATGGTCAGCTTGCGCTTGCCGCCCACCTTCATGCCGGCCACGCCGCGGTCCCAGCCTTTGATGACCTGACCGGCTCCCAGCGCAAAGCTGAACGGTTGATTTCGGTCCTTGCTGGAGTCGAACTTGGTGCCGTTGGCCAGCCGGCCGGTGTAGTGCACGGTCACGTTCTGGCCCTTTACCGCTTCGTCGCCGTCGCCAACGACCAGCTCCTCAATGAGTAATTCGTTCATCATATTTCTCCTGTGAATTTGGTTATCTATACAGACTCAGTCGTTAAAAATTTATTGCCAATGCAGAACGGATTTTGGACAGAATGACAGAATTTACAGAATCAGACGGCATGAAAATTTCCGTGTTTTGTTCATTTTGTCATTCTGTCCAAAGTCCCCTCAGTATCATTTGCCGCGAATTTTTAATTTCTGAGACCAGTCAAATTAGACCCCGCATCATAAGGGATTCACAAAAGCGCTTGACAGTTTCCTTGCACCCTTTAGACTGGTCTCAGCGATGAGGCTCGCTGTCGCAAACGCGTGATGCGTTTGTGAGAACTGTCATTGGACGGCCGGACATGACTGATAGCTTCTGCCATTGCACATGGGTGCGCGGCAGAAGCTTTTTTGTTGTGTGTTGTCGTGAACCGGCTGGTGCAACTTGAAAAACATGGACACATCATCCTCAAAAAGCGCCGCATTTCTCTCGCTGTTCAAAGGGCTGGTTCATCTGAACCCGCGCCAATACGGCAGCATCGCGGCCACATTTGTACGCTGGGTTGTGTTGGGCAGCGGCGTGGGCGTGCTCAGCGGCACAGCCTCAGCCGTGTTTCTGGCGCTGCTGAACCGTGCCACCGAGATTTACATGGCCGCGCCGTGGCTACTATATCTATTGCCCCTGGCCGGCATTGCCACCAGCGTGGTCTACGCCCGCTACGGCGGTGCGGCCGCGTTCGGCAACAACCTCATCATCGAGGAGTTGCACCGCAGCAAACAGCCGGTGCCGCTGCGCATGGCTCCGCTGGTGCTGTTCGCCACCGTGCTCACGCACCTGTTCGGCGGGTCGGCTGGCCGCGAGGGAACAGCGGTGCAAATGGGTGGCGCGCTGGCCGAGCGACTGGCTCAGACGCTACGCCTGAGCAAGGAGGATCGGCGCATCCTGCTGATGGCCGGTATCAGCGGAGGCTTTGGATCGGTGTTTGGCACGCCGCTGGCCGGAACGATATTTGGTCTTGAGGTGCAGCAAATCGGCCGCATCCGCTATGACGGATTGGTGCCGTGTCTGGCGGCGGCTATCGTGGGCGATTGGGTCACGCGCTGGCTCGGCGTGCCGCTGGGGGTGACGCACAGTGCCTATCCCGTGTTGCCGACGGTGGCACTGGAGCCGTGGTTGTTGGCCAGGGTCATGGTCGCGGGCGTCGCATTTGGCGCGTGCAGCATTCTGTTTATCGAGTGGACGCACGCGGTGAATACTTTTCTAGGCCGCGTGGCCGGCTCGGCGCAATGGCTCAAGCCGGCGCTGGGGGCGATGGGAGTGATCGCGCTCACTGTGTTGATCGGCACGCGAGACTATCTCGGCCTCAGCCTGCCTTTGCTGCACACGGCGTTGGAAGGGGCTGGCATCGCCACCTTCGCATTTCTGATCAAGCTGATTTTGACGGGCCTGACCATTGGGGCGGGGTTTAAGGGTGGCGAGGTCACACCTTTGTTTGTGATCGGCGCGACGCTGGGTTATACGCTGGGAAATGTATTGGGGGTACCGCCCCATTTCATGGCGGCGTTGGGGTTTGTGGCCGTGTTTGCTGGCGCGGCCAATACACCACTGGCGTGTGCCGTGATGGGGGTCGAGTTATTTGGCAGCGGCGCGTTTCCCTACGTGTTGGTCGCGGTCGTGGTCAGTTATCTGTTCTCGGGCCATCGCAGCATCTACGCCGCCCAACGGCTGGACACGCCCAAATATATGCTGGAGGTGCCGCGGCGCTTTGCCGTGCGCAAGTGGATGCAGCCAGTCTCGGGTGTGCCGCCCGAGATGAGTATCAGCGAGCGAGCATCGTTGCAAGAGGCGGCACAATTAATGGTGGCGCAGTCATTGGATCGGGTGTCGGTGGCCGATGACAAGGGCGTGCCTATCGGTATCATCCGCGATATCGACATCTTGCGTTGCATGATTGCGCAATCGCACCTGCAAACGTCAACGCCCACATTGACGGCATTTGGAGGGATCGAAACCCGCGTGGGAAGCTGGATGCGCGTCGGCCAGCCTCAATGCTATGACCAAGATCATGTTTGGGTCGATGCACCGCTGGTTGAAGCGATGCGGTTGATGGTGGTGCGAGAGGTTGATGTGTTGGCCGTGGTGGATAACAATAATCAAGTTCAGGGCGTGATTGCCCGGCGTGATGCGTTGCGGGCAGTGGGGCGATTACAAGTCTGACGTTTCAGAAGACGTCAGACTTTTCAAGCTAATACACGCGTTTGCCCAACGCCGAACACACCAGCGCCACGCCCAGCTCAGCCGTCTTGTTGTGCAGGTCCAGAATCGGGTTTACCTCGACCAGATCCATGCTGATGAGTTTGCCGCTCTCGTGAACCATCTCCATGGCCAGATGGGCCTCACGATAGTTGAGGCCGCCGGGCACGGGGGTGCCGACACCGGGCGCATCCAGCGGGTCGAGTGAGTCCATATCGAAGCTGACATGGATGCCGGCGGTGCCGGTGCTGGCCAGTCGAATCGCATCGGCCATCACATCGGCCATGCCCTGGCGATCCACATCGTGCATGGTGAAGACGTGCACACCGGCCTCGCGCATGGCCACCTTCTCCAGCGCATCCAGATCGCGCACGCCCACGTAGACGACATTGGCATCGCGCACGGCCGGTGCCTGCGCCAGAACATGGGTGAGTGAATGATGTCCTCGTCCCGTTAACGCAGCCACACTCATCCCGTGAATATTGCCGCTGGGCGTGGTCTTGGCCGTGTTGAAATCGCCGTGCGCGTCGATCCATAACAGGCCAATGCGGCCGCCGCGCTGAGCCACTGCGTGCGCGACGCCGTTCACCGAGCCGATGGACAGGCTGTGATCGCCACCGATGATGAGCGGAAATTCGCCGTTGGCCATTGCACCGGCGGTGGCATCGGCCAGCCGTCGAAACACATCGCCGAGCGGCTCCAGGTAGCGCAGTTTTTCGTGTTGGGCCGGGATGGGCAACTCGTCCGCAGTCGGCACCATCAGGTTGCCGGCGTCGCGCACGGTGTGGTGAAGCTGTTCAAGCTGCGTGCGCAGGTTGGCATACCGCACCGCACTTGGGCCCATATCCACGCCGCGCCGGCCCGCGCCCAGATCGACCGGCACGCCAATGATGGTGATGTTCATCGGGGTAGTGTAAATCGAAGCTGGAAAGTCGGGGATTTTGGACAGAATGACAGAATGCACATCAAAAGGGTTGGGAAATCCGTGGCCCTTTTTGGTTATTCTGTCATGCTTCCAAAATCTTTTCGGCTCTCCCAACTTTAGCGGGAAAGCACCCTAACAATAAGTCGCGACTTGACACTGTCACTGGTGAAGAACCCACCCCTAACCCCTCCCTGAAAGGGAGGGGGATGT
>JBBQST010000148.1:0-9664 GCA_038213625.1 Thermoflexales bacterium | reverse complement strand
GACGACGGACGACTAAGCCTCGCCGTCCGTCGTCCTCCGTCTCCCGTCTCCGCTCCCACCCGTCTACAATTCACCCGGCATGCCCACGGCTCACCGCTCTCTGCTCATTCTCACCGCCCTCACCCTGCTGGCCTTCCTGCTGCGCCTGGTGCATCTGGCCGATGTGCCGCCGCGCTGGGACGAGGGTTGGAGTGTGGCCCATGCCTCGCTCGGCCTGCTCGACCTGTTCACCATCACCAGCGCCGATGTGCATCCGCCGCTGTATTACCTGCTGCTCGGCGCGTGGCAAACCCTCTTGGGCACCACCTTATTCGGCGCGCGCTTCCTGTCGGTGCTGATGAGCGTGCTAGGCGTGCCGCTGGCCTATGCCGCCGCGCGCGCCTGGTCGGGCAACCGGCGCATCGGCCTGTATGCCGCCGGCTTCATGGCGGTGTTGCCGCTGGCGGTGTATTACGGTGCCGTCATTCGCATGTATGCCCTCGCGCCCACGTTTTTGTTGCTGGCGATGTGGGCGTTGCTGAGGGTTGATCAGGTTTTTAAGGTTGGTAAAGTGGTTAAGGTTAGCCAGACTCAATCTCCCAACCTTAAAAACCTGATCAACCCCTACACCTTCGCCTTCGTCATCGGCGCAACCGGCGCAATGCTGACGCTGTATCACGCGGCGTGGGCACTGGTGGCACTGGGGGTGTATGGGCTTGTATCCATGGGTCGTCGGCCGTTGGTCGTCCGTCGTCTTCTGGCCGCTATCGCGCTTGCCGTCATCGTCTACCTGCCGTGGGCGTTCTACGCCATTCCACAGCTGTATGGCCGCGCGGCTGCTGAAACTGCCGGCAATGTGGCGCAGCAATACTCGGTGGCCTATTTCATCGAGCAAGGTGTGCGCGGCCTGCTGCTCACGCATCAAACTGGTGATCTGGGGTGGGTGGTGCCGGGGTTGATCCTGTTATGCGCTGGGCTGGGACATCTCATCACTCGCGTGTTGCACCAAAAGGAATTTGCAGTGCGGCGCTCAGCCTTGCATTTGGCGCATTTGACCTTGCCCGTGCTCATGATCACGTTCACCCTCATCGGCACCGCATTGGCCGCGCGCCAGTGGGCGTTCAACGAGCGCATGATGATCGGGGCGGTGCCGGGGCTGGCGCTGCTGCTGGCCTGGGCGTTTGAGGCGCTGCGGCTGGAGCCACGGGCGCAACTGCCACGGCAGCGGCTGCCGCAGGCCCAATCCAGCGAGGCCCAAACGCAGCAATATGGCCTGGTGATGATTGCCGGCCTCGGCCTCATTGCCACGTTTTGGACCACCAGCACCGATTTTGTCTACCGCAAATCGCTGGAGGTGTTCGAGCCGTATAACCCGCACACCTATCACCAGCACATTGCGTCCAAAGCGCTGCCAAACGATCAGGTGATCTTTAACGTGCTGAGCCCGGCCGGCTTCTACGCGTTGGATCGCGCCCCAAACGATCCGGGCTGGAGCTACGCGCTGAGCTGGGATCCGGTGGTGGAGCCGCGCGCGCAGTGGGAGGCGCGCATTGGCGCAGCGGCCCAACAGCACCCACGCCTGTGGCTGGTCTTGTATCGCGGCCTGGCCGAAGCCAACGGCGACCTGCGCGGCTGGATGGACAGCAACTTTTATCCAGCGGCGGCCGAGTGGGGCGAAGAAGAGGTGTTCTATGGCCTATATGGCACGCCCAAACCGATGCAGGTTGGCGAAGGGGCGGGCGCACAGTGGGGCGACTTGAAGATGAGCGAGATTCGCATAGGCACTAAGATTGTGGCTGGTGAGGTCATTCCCATTGAGATCACCTGGCAAGCGCTGGCGCCGTTGACTCACAATTACAAAGTGTTCGTGCACGCCCTCGCGCCCGATGGGTTTGCCGTGGCCCAGCACGATGCCATGCCTTTGAACGACCTGCGGCCGATGATGACGTTGCCGGTGAACGAAGCCGTGCGAGACAACCACGGCCTGGCGCTACCCCCTGGCTTTACGGGCGAACTCACCCTTGTGGCCGGCCTCTACGACCCCGCAACCAACCAGCGCATCCTCACCCAGGACGGCCGTGATGTCGTTGTAATTGGCCGGGTGGGGGTGGGGGAGCAGCAAGTCGTCAGTAGACAGTAGTCAGTAAATAGCCGTGGGCTTACTATCGACCATCTGACTACTGGCTACTGTCTACTTGCTACTCCCCTCCTACGGTGCCGGCCCCGTCGTAATGCCCGTGACTGCCGGCGGCATCTGGTTGTTGTAGAGCGCATACGTGAGGCGGGCGATATCGGCAATGATCACGGACGTCTCGGCCCAGTTGAGCGGCTGTGTGCCGTGCAGCATGACCACGACGATATAGGTGCGGCCGGCACTGCGCACCAGCGCCGCATCGCCATGATTCAGCTCGTCCCACGACTGGCGGTGCGAGACACTGGCCCCCGGGCTGCCGGCCTCGATGAGCGCGTTGATGCGGTTGCGCGACAACAGATCGAGAATGTCTGTGCACTTGCTGGGGCTAAACGCGCCCTCGAAGGCCAATGGCAGCGCACCGACGCCATTGCGACATTGCTCAATCGTCTCCAGCAGCGCACCCATCTGGGCCAGGGTGGTTTGTGCGTTGGGGTCGGGGCGGGTCGGCGGCGCATCGGTGCGGGCGTTGGCTGGGGTGATGAAGTTGGTGGACAGGCCGTCCTGACCAAACAGTTGGGCCAGATACGTGCTCAGCATGCCCAGTTTGCGCAGCGTGTCGTTCATCTGATTGATGCCCACCTGTGCATCGCCTTGACCCAGTGTGCGCAACAAATCGTTAGCCGTGGCATTGTTGCCCTGCAAAGCGATCGCATCGAGTTGTTGGGCAATCTGGGGCGGAATCGGCTCCTGGGTGAGCCGGTATGTCTCCAGTACCAGCGCCAGCTTGAGCCAGCCCTGGGCCGAGAAGGCCACATCGGTGTTGATGCCTAATTCTTCGCCGGTGCGCATGTCTTTGATGAAGACGCCGGCCACATTGCCGGGCGTGGCAATGAATGCGTTGAGCCGTTCCTGAATAGCCCCTTCCAGACTTTTAATGCTGAGGGTGTCGCTGGGCAGGATGTCGGTCGGCAGCGCCACGGTGCGCGAGACCGTCGATGTCAACGCGTTCAAAATCAACTGGCGCGTTTCATCAATGTTGAGGGCGAGGCCGGGCTGGGCCTGAGCCACCTGCTGGGCATCTAGATTGGGCGTGGCGGCTTGAGCGGGCCTGTCGATGTCCTGGGCCAGCGTGGTTAGAAATACTTCCAGCTTTTCGGTCGAGAACGACATGACCGCGCCCACGCGGGTGGGGCTGACCGGCTGCCGAAGCAGCAACTGCGGCAATTTCTCCAGACTGCTATTGGCGGTCACGATGTCGTCGAGTTGATCCTGCGAGGCTGTCTCATCAAGCCGGAAATCGATCTCGGCCGGTGACAACGGGACGCTCTGGTTTTGCAACTGGAGCACGATCGGCGCATTCAACGCCACTTCGGTTTTGCTGATGGCATCGGTGACGGTCTGGCCACTGACGTCCATATCGGCAAAATAGGTGTTGCGCGGCAGCCGGTCTCGCATGTTGAGGAACGAGATGACCTGGGTGCCAACGTAGATCAAGAGAGCCAGGCCGATGATGGCCAGAACTGGTTTTAGAACTGAACGTAGTGTCGGGCGTTGTTTCATGAAATGCTCTTGTAAAATGGATTGTAATATGACCGTAAAAGAAGCACTCCAAGGTATGGTTGCGGCCTTTGATCCTGAACAAGCCAAAGGTGTCAACGCGATTGTTCAATTAAACACCACCGGCGAGGGCGGCGGCGCCCACCACATCAATATCGAGAGTGGCCGTGCAGAGTTGGTCGATGGCATAGCCGTTGAGCCGACAGTCACGATCACTACCACGGCCAAAGACTGGCTGGCCATTGTGGCCGGTGAGTTGGATACGACCAAGGCCTTCATGACCGGCAAACTCACAGTAGACGGCGACATGATGTTGATGATGCGTTTCCAAAAGATGTTTAACGAGGCACCGCGCTAATCTCTACCGAGTCAAAGTCGGGCGCATTCTTTTTTGGGGGCAAACCTGCCTTGGTAAGGGCGTGGCGGCAGCCGCCCGCATGCTGCGCCCCTACGGAAATCCAGCACAAAACAAGGCCGGCACTCAAGTCTGCCACTTCTAGCGAATGAACCCTCGAAGTCCGGGCCTTGGACAAAAAGAGCAGAATCCAACAGAATAGGGCTGTCGCTTATTCTTTTGGTTCTGCTCGCCTGTCTGGAAGACAGGGCTTGGGCAATGGTAGATCTATCATGTCAATACCCATTATTCAAAAACTCGTTGAGGCCTGGCAAAGTGGTGATCCTGATCGCGTGGCGGCATTGTTTGCGCCGGATGCGCGTTGGGTGATAGATGGTCAGGCCCTGGAAGGCCGTGCTGAAATTGCAATGGCGGGGGCCGCTTCGATGGCAAACGCCAAAGCCATTCGAGTGGTGCTGCGGCGCGCGTTTACCGACAAACGCGAACCCAACTGGCACGTAGCCGAGTGGGCTTTTCGCATAAAGCCCGCTGACACCAGCCAGTTGGACACGAGCATGGGAGATAGCCGCGAGTGTGAGCAGGGAATTTTGATTCACGAGCAGGATGGCCAGATCGTGTATATGCGCACCCACAATGATAAGTTTCGCATGTGCTCGATCGCCTGGGACGCGCCGCTGCGGCCCGAGTCACGCCCTGCCACTCTGCCCACGCCCCAGCAGGAGATGACGGTGGATGATGTGATTGCGCTGCAAAACCGGCATGTCATGCATGGCTGGCGGCTGGGCGATGCCGATACCGTCACAGGCTCTCACATGCCGCATAGCGTGATCTTGAACGCCTGGACCACTGTCGACGGCCACGACAACATTCGGGCCAGTGTGCGCAAATACACCGAGAATTTTAAGGACACCCACATCGATATTCATCGCGTGGTCTATGACGGCCAGAATGTGGCGGTGAACCAGACCTGGTCTTGCACCAACTGTGTGACCGGGGTTCGAGCCGGTGACGAGGACCTCATCATCGGCGTCATTCAGGACGGCAAGATCTGGTATTGGCGCGAGTATTTCGATCCTGAGCAATCGACTCAGACGCTCGAACAGGTACTTTTCAACTAGCACCAGCGCGTTCAGCGCCTTCAGATTTTCACCACACAGACACGAAGAGATCACCACGGGCAGGACGCTATTCCTGTTTGAGCTTGGTTTTCCTGGTAATCGACTTTGTGCCTGTGTGGTGAAAGTTGCCATGTCATTTAGTGCCTCAATGTGAGCTCAAGGCCTCGGAGTCGCTGCGACTGACGAGGGCTTTGAGCTCATTTAGTTCACCATGCTGACTGCGCTGTTTGCTCGATTGGACCAATACGTTGCCGAGGGTGAAGTCGATGGCATCGGCCTGGCTGTGGCCCACCGCGGCCAGACTGTGGCCGAGTGGTACGGCGGTTACGCAAAACCAAACTTGCCTGCCGGCGAAGATGTGCTGTGGCCGCTTGCATCCATTTCCAAGCTCTACACCGCCGCGCTGATCCTGCGTCTGGTCGAGGCCGGCGTGCTGACTTTGAGCACGCCGGTGACGGCCATCCTGCCCCAATTTTTGGATGCCAGAGGCGACTTGCTCGCCGATGATGGACGCGAAGCCATGACGCTGCGGCACTTGCTCACCCACACGGCCGGCATGATCTACGAATCGCCCCAGATGGCGGAGCGTCTGGCCCAATTGGTGCCGATGACCGGGTTGCTGGCCGAGGCCTACCGGACGCCATTGATGTTCAAGCCGGGCCAGGCACACAGCTACGCCGATTTTCACTATTTGCTGTTGGGCGAAGTGGCCACCGTCGTCACTGGCCGCAGCTTTGCCGAGCTAGTGCGCGAGTGGGTGTTGGAGCCGATGGGGTTGCACCACACCTTCATGCCACCGCCACCCGCTGAATATGCGCGAACGGCCCATGTCAAAGGCGCGCTGGCCGAGGGAACTGTTGGCGCGATGTACAACTCGCCGCATGCGCTGTCGCTGGCGCACCCGGCTTTTGGCACAGTGGCCACCGCCGCCGACCTGTTGCGGTTTGGCCTGCACTTCGCACCGACCGGGCCGCGCGTTCACAGCGCCGCAACCGTGCGCGCCATGACGACGGATCAGACGGGTGGAAAAGCTCGCGGCTGGCATCCCGCCGGCGAGGGCGGTGAGGGCGAAGGCTTGCCGCAGCCGTGGGGCTACGGCTTCTACTTCAACACGCCCAGCACCGGCAGTGTGTTTGGCGATCTGGCCCCGCCGGGCTGTTTTGGGCACGGCGGGGCCAGTGGTTGCAACCTGTTCATCGATCCCGTCGATGACATTGTGATTGCGTATGTGTCCAACACCCACGTGCGCATTCAACGCGAACAATGGCGCCGACGCATCCACGTGGTGTTAAACATGGTGCTGGCCGAGTTGACTTGATGCGCACGCAACTTTCGTCGGGGCGCGGCATGCTGCGCCCCGTAGGCACGAAATTACGGATCACGCGTGATCGCCAAATGAGATGTCTTGAACCCGCGGAGCGGGTTAAGACGCCAATTCCAATATCTCTTAATTTCGTGCCAATGGGGTGCGGCTACCCAATCGCCACAACCGCCACCGACATCGGCGGCAATTGCACGGTTAGGCTTTGGCTTTCCCACGTGATGCCATTGAGCTCAGCCGGCTTAATCGCATCGGGCTGGCTAAATGTGTTGTGCGTGTGCATGTCGGAGGCAGTGATGACGCGGCCCTGGGCGTGGCTGATGGCGCTGACGCCGGCCACCGTGAGCGTGACATCGGCGGCCGTGCGATGATCCAAGTTGCACAGCGAGACATGGATTTTGCCGGCGCTGTTTTGGGATGCCGACACGTTGATCTGCTTTAAGGTTGTCTGGCCCAATGTGTATTCGGCGCTGGATTCAATCGAGGTGTTGAGCAAGGTCGCGCCCTGATGCACCTGAAACAAATCAAACACGTGATAAGTCGGCGTCAAGATCATCTTGTCGCCCTCGGTCAGGATCAAGGCTTGCAGCACATTGATCGTCTGAGCCAGATTGGCCATGTGCACGCGGTCGCAATGATTGTTGAAGATGTTGAGGTGAATGCCGGCCACCAGCGCATCGCGCAGTGAGTTTTGTTGATATAGAAAGCCAGGGTTGGTGTCGGGCTCCACGTCGTACCAGGTGCCCCATTCGTCCACGATCATGCCCACGCGCTTCTCGGGGTCGTGCCGATCCATGATCTCGGCATGTTGCGTGATCAAATCATCCATCACCAATGCCTTGCGTAATGTCTCGATCCACTCGACCTCAGTGAAGTCGGTGGCCGAGCCCTTCTTCGCCCAGTTGTGGGGGATGGTGTAGTAGTGCAGGCTCAAGCCATCCATGTAGCGGCCGGCCTCGCGCATCAGCACCTCGGTCCAGTGGGTGTTGAAATCGCTGGCTCCACAGGCGATACGATAGGCGCGCTGGTCTCCATACTTGCGCACATAGGTCTGGTAGCGGCGATACACATCAGCATAATGTTCCGGTCGCATGCTGCCACCACAGCCCCAACTCTCATTGCCCACCCCGAAATAGGGAATACGCCACGGCTCCTGCCGGCCATTCTCGCGCCGCAAGTTGGCCATGGGTGACTCGCCGGGCATGGTCATATACTCGACCCACTCCTGCATTTCCAGTACTTCGCCGCTGCCCACATTGCCGACGACATACGGGTCGCAGCCGATGAGTTCGCACAACTGCAAAAACTCGTGCGTGCCAAAGTGGTTGTTTTCGACCACGCCGCCCCAGTGGGTGTTCACCATGCGTTTGCGTTTCTCGCGCGGCCCAATGCCGTCCTTCCAGTGATATTCATCGGCAAAACAGCCGCCTGGCCAGCGCAGGTTCGGAATATGAATGGCGCGCAACGCATTCACAACATCATTGCGAATGCCGGCCGTGTTGGGCATCGCGGCATCCTCGCCGACCCAGATGCCCTCATAGATGCAGCGGCCCAGGTGCTCGGCAAAGTGGCCGTAGATGTGCCGGCTGATCGTGTTGTGTTTGGCGTCGCTGGGTGCGCGGCTGATTTGGATATGTGTTTTCAAAATAGGTCTCCGAGTGTGGGCAATTTAGAGGAACCAGAGTCTTGGAACTCTCTCGACACGCTCTGCGCACTTGCCCAGAAATCATCTCCATCTTTTTGAGGATTCTGATCGCGCGCAAGTGATCGCTAAGTTAATTCTCTCCGTTCGTGGATTGTGCCTCAGTTGTGCGTCTTTACCCTTGATTCAAGAGGTAACACACGATATGGATCACAATGAATTAACTTCGTCGAATGATGAATGGATCAGCATTTCCGAGGCCGCGCGACGTAGCGGCTACCACAAGGAATATCTTCGCAAGAGTATTCGGCATGGCAAGCTTGTAGCCCAAAAAGGCAAGAAAACGTGGAAGGTGGACTGGTCATTTCTCCAGCTCTATATCAAGGATGTAAGTGGCCTGCGCCCCGGCCGGCGTTCATACAGCGATATCTCCGGGCAGTTTCGGTCGCGCTAAATGGCAGCCATCTCAGTGTCAGCAGGGTGATGTCATCCTCCTGGTCTGCGTCGGAGCCAGCGCATTGAGTCCAGGCAGCGAGCGCGGCACGCTCAGGTTGCACATGTGTTCACAGGAAAAGGCCAAAAGCCGGGTGCGAAAGTGCGGCAACTTTGGTATATATCGACTTAATCTAAGGAGGCCAATTTTGGCCGCTTTTCACAGAGATTTAGAGGAACCCATGGGCAAATATCGAGTCTTAACCGAAGAACAAGTTC
Source organism: Thermoflexales bacterium (assembly GCA_038213625.1). GTDB lineage: Bacteria > Chloroflexota > Anaerolineae > J036 > Brachytrichaceae > JANMVQ01. Next base: position 847 of record JBBQST010000148.1, on the reverse strand, counting down.
AAAGCTTTCTCGACAATGGTTATCTGATCGTGAGCGATTGCGTCGACCCCAGCGTGTCCAACCGCTGGGTGGATGAGGCGTATGACCGGCTGGGTTACAGCAAGCAGGACCCCAGCACCTGGACCAAGGACATCATTTGGATGGATCATAAAAATCAGGCACCGGTGCGCGAGCTTGCGCCCAAGGCCTGGGATGCCATTCTCGATGTGGTCGGCGGTGAAGATCGCCTGGAAACGCAGGTGATGGAGATCGGCCCCGGCCACTTCACCTCGATCAACTCGTTCATCTGGTCGGACGCCTTCATCGTCAATTTTCGTCGTGGCGCAGACAAGCCGTGGCAGCCGCCGTCACCCAATGTCACCGGCTGGCACAAAGACGGCAGCTACTTCCGCCACTTTCTCGACAGCCGCGAGCAGGCGCTGTTGACTGTGGTGTTGTGGTCGGACATGCTGCACCAGGGCGGCGGCACCTTCATTGCACCAGACTCTGTGCGCGTCATTGCCCGCTATCTCTATGAGCATCCCGAAGGTGTGCCACCCGGCGACTTCAAGTTTCAGGAGCTCATCAAGCAGTGCTCGAACTTCGTGGAGCTGACTGGCAAGGCCGGCGACTTCGTGATCCTTCACCCCTTCATGCTGCACGCCTCCTCGCAGAACGTCATCGGCATCCCCCGCTTCATGAGCAACCCGCCCATCGTGCTGAAGGAGCCGATGCAGCTCAACCGCGAGAATCCCGAGGCGTTCTCATTGCTGGAGAAAGCCACGTTGCACTACCTGGGGCTGGAGCGCCTGGACTTCCAGCCGGTCGCTGCGCGCGAGTCGTATTGGACGCCGACCCCGGCTTGAGT
>JBBQST010000147.1:0-9689 GCA_038213625.1 Thermoflexales bacterium | reverse complement strand
TGGAGAAGGCGCGCCGTTTGATGCGCGAGAATGGCTTGCAGGCCATGTTTCTCGAAGCCGGCTCCAGCCTGCGCTACTACACCGGCATCGACCACTGGCTCAGCGAACGGCTGATCGCGGCCGTGATCCCGGCCAGCGGTGGCCTGATCTACATTTGCCCCGCTTTCGAAGAGGCCAAGTTCCGCCAGATGATGAGCCTGCAGGGCAACATCGACAGCGACAACAGCACAGTGCGGGTGTGGGAAGAGGACGAGAGTCCCTATGCGGTGGTGGCCGGCATTTTCAAAGATCACGGCATCGCCAATGGGCCGGTGGGCGTCGAAGAAACAGTGCGCTACTTTGCGTTTGATGGCATTCGCAAGGCCGCGCCACAAGTGACCTTGACCAGCGCCGACCCAGTCACGATTGCCTGCCGCGCGTTTAAGTCGCCGGCCGAAATCGCGCTCATCCAGCGGGCCATGGACATCACCGTCGAGGTCTACAAATACAGCATTGCCCAGTTGCGCGAGGGCATGTCGCACATCGAGTTTGCCCAGAACGGCGCAGCCGCCTACAAGGCATTGGGCGGCTCCGGCGGCATCAGCGCGCAGTTTGGGGCCAGCACCGCCTACCCGCACGGCGACCCCAAGATGGGCGTGCTGCGCGAGGGCGATGTCGTGCTGATGGACTCGGTCGGCCAGATCGAGAGCTATCACTCCGATATCAGCCGGGTGGTCGTGTTCGGCACACCCACCCAACGCCAGCGTGATGTGTGGAGTCTGGAGAAAGAGGCACAGGCGGCGGCGTTTGCAGCAGCCCAACTCGGCGCACCGTGCGAGGCCGTGGATGCGGCCGCGCGCAAGGTCATCAGCGATGCCGGCTTTGGCCCCGGCTACAAAGTGCCGGGGCTGCCCCATCGCACCGGCCACGGCATCGGCCTGGATATTCACGAGTGGCACTATCTGGTGAAGGGCAATAAAACGCCATTAGCGCCGGGCCTGTGCTTCACCAACGAACCCATGATCTGCATCTACGGCGAGTTCGGCGTGCGTCTGGAAGACTGCTTCTACATGACCGAGAACGGCCCGCACTGGTTCACCCAGCCGAGCCCATCCATCGAGCAGCCATTTGTGAGCTGAGAGCGATGAGCTTTGAGCAAAAGATGGAGCCCACCTTTGAGGTGGGCTCCATCTCCAGAGCTCTCAGCTCTCAGCTCACCGCTCTCCGCCCCTAGCTCCACCCAATCGGCAATGGCTCGGGCTGCTCGCAGATGGTGGTCAGGTCGATGCGGCGACCGGTTTCGGCAGACTCGTGGAAGGCGTGCATCATCTCCAACACGTGGCTGGCCATGGCGCCATTGGCGCGGAAGGGCTTGCCGCTGCGCAGGGCGTGGGCCATATCGGCCACACCCAGGCCGCGGCTGTTCTGGGTCCAGCCATGCTCCACCGCAATCTCGCTCCATTCTTTCTCGCCAGCACGGCGCAGTTTTACCGGGCCGCCAAAGGTGTTGGGATCGGGGCAAATTAATGAGGCTTTGGTGCCATAAACCTCGAGCCGCGGCGTGTAACCCTCGGCCACATCCCAGGTCATGATCACGGTCGCCATGGCGTTGTTGACAAACTCGATCACGCCCATGACCGTGGTCGGCACATTCACCTGAATCTTGGTGCCGTTCAACGGCTGCGAGGTGATGGTGCGCTCGGCATGGGTGATGCGCGCGCCGCCGACCACGCTTTTGGCCGGTCCAAACAACGACACAAACGCCGTCAGGTAATACGGCCCAATATCGAACATGGGGCCGCCGCCACGCTGAAAGAAGAAGTCGGGATTGGGGTGCCACGATTCCATGCCGCGTGAGAGCATATGAGCGACGCCGGCCACCGGCTGGCCCACTTCACCATTGTCGATCAGTTTGCGGCAGGTTTGCAGGCCGCCACCCATGAACGTGTCGGGTGCGCCGCCGACCAGCAGGCCCTTCTCTTTGGCCAGGGCCAGCATACGCGTCGCCTCGCTTTTGTCGTAGGCCAACGGCTTTTCAGTGTAGACATTCTTACCCGCTTCCAAAGCCCTCAAGGCCACCTGACCGTGGGCCAGCGGCACCGTCAGATTAATGATGATCTCGACCTCGGGATTGGCCAGCAAGTCCTCGACGGTCATGGCGGGGACGCCATACTTCTCACCCTGGGCTTTCGCGCGAACCATGTCGATATCGGCCACGCCGACGACGTTCAAGTTCTTAAATTTAATAGGGGATTCAAGATAGATGGAGCTGATGTTGCCGGCACCGATGATGCCGATGTTCACGGGTTGTGTTGTCATAGCACCCTAGCGTAATCGCGTAATTGGATTGGGGCAAGTTGGCAATTCGATGCGCATCGGGTTTATAGGAACCGATTTTTCACGAATCAGTGCAAATCTCACAAATCAGAAGGTTTGTGTTCATTCGTGCTAATTCGTGAAAAACATGAATGCGAAAAACTGGCTCAAATGCCACGCTACATCATCTGATGGCTATCCGGCTGCAAGGTGATCTCGTTCATCACGCCATTCGGTGCGGCCTCCAGCGCATACACAATTGCGCGAGCGGCGTCGTCGGCCGTCAGCATTTTGTCGCGCTGCACCTTCATGTCGATGTGATCCCAAAACGGCGTGTCAACGCCGCCTAGATACAACAGCGAGAAGCTCACGCCCTGCCGCTGCCACTCGGTGGCCATGGCTTTGAGCGCGCCCACCGCGCCCCACTTGCTGGCGCTGTAGCCGGTGCTGCCGCGCATCACAAACCGGCCCATCGTGCCCACGGGCGTGATGATCTTGCCGCCTTTGGTTTTGGCCATCTCCACCGCCGCCGCCCGCGAAGCCAGAATCACGCCCTTGGTGTTCACGGCATACATCTGGTCCAGGTCATCCTCGGTCAGCTCGGCCGCCGGTTTGAGGATGCCGAGGCCGGCGCAATTCACCAGCGCGTGAAGCGTCCCAAACGTCGCGGCGACCTCGCTCATCAAATCGGCCACCTGCGCCTGCCGGCTCACATCAGCCGACACCACCAGCGTCTTTGCGCCCAACGCCTGCGCGGCCTGAGCCACATCATTCAAGGCCAGATAGTTGCGCGCCGCCAATACCAGATTTGCACCCTTCGCCGCCAATTGCAACGCCGTCGCCTTGCCCATCCCGCCGCTTGCACCCGTAATCAATACCGTCTGTCCATTCATCACATTCATCACAATCCCCTATTTCAACATCGTCAGACACATCAAAAATTGTGTCACTGTCTGGTAGGGGATTTTGGACAGAATTTACAAAATAAAACAGGCTCTCCCGAATTAAACGGGAATCGCAGTGTAAGGGCAAAGCAGCGGGCTCATGTATGGGTTTGATCTGCGCTGAGCCCGCTGCTTTGCCCCTACAAAAACCATGATTTCCCGCCAAAGTTGGGAGAGCCATAAAACAAAATGAAGAACCCTCTGCATTCTGTTAAATTTTGTTCATTCTGTCCAAAATCCCCTGCCGAACGCCAGTCCGTGCCTCACGCGGCACCCATCAGAAATGATGTTACACACCGACCTGATAAGAGATGGAGAACGATGGGTAGCGCCGGTCGACGCCCACGATTGCGGTAAGCTTGCGGCGTGGTATTTCTGCTGATCGGCATCGTCATCCTCATCGCTGTCATTGCGGTGGTGGTGTATTGGCAACTGGTGGTGACCGAAGGCGCTTATCTGGGCCGGCCCATCGTCGCGTTGATGTATGACTGGTTTGCCCCGCGCTACGACAAGGTCAAGGAGTTTGATGCCGCCCATGATGCAGTGATGCTGGCCGAGCCGGTGTTGCGGCATTTGCAGGAGATGGCGGTACGCGCCGCGCCTTCCTCAGTCGCCCGTCGTGCCGGATTCCAGGCGGCGACTGCGCCGCTTCACAACCAGGTCGTCCTCGATGTCGGCACTGGCACCGGCCGTCTGCCCATGGCGCTGATGATTCAGCCGGCATTTCGCGGCCGCATCGTCGCGGTCGATGCCTCGAACAAAATGTTGCAGGTGGCGCGCGAGAAGTTGGCGGCGTATGCCGAGCGCATCGAGTGGCAGCATGGCGACGCCCAGCGGTTGAACTTCCCCGACAACACCTTCGATGTCGTGACGTCGTTGGAGGCGCTGGAATTCTTTCCCAACCCCTATCTGGCGCTGCAAGAGATGATTCGGGTCTTGAAGCCCAATGGCCTGTTGATGATCAGCAATCGCGTGGGGCCGGATGCATGGAAGTTTCCTGGCCGGGTCAACACCACGCCCCTCTTCTGCCAACAGCTTGAAGCGTGGGGCATGAACCCAATCGAGCCACAGCAGTGGCTGGTGGACTACGACCTCATCACGGCCATCAAAGCGGCCAGCTGATTTTGGAATTTTTCACCACGAAGACACACAGGATGCACAAAGACCGCGAAGTCGGTAGTGACTTTTTCCTTCGAGATCTTTGTGTTCCACTTTGTGTCTTCGCAGTAAAAAAATCAGATGAGCATCGGCAACGCCAATCTCACCCTAAAATCAGACCATGCTAGACCAAACTCTTGCCTATGCCCGCGAGCACCGCGAGCCTTTTCTCAAAGACCTGTTCGACCTATTGTCCATTCCCAGTGTCAGCGCGCAGCCCGCCCACACCAAAGATGTGCGCATGGCAGCGCTATGGCTGGCCGAACACCTGCGCAACATTGGCCTGAAGGCTGAAGTGAAGGAGACCAGCGGCCACCCCGTGGTGTATGGCGAATGGCTGGGCGCCGGCCCCAACAAGCCCACTTTGTTGATCTACGGCCACTACGATGTGCAACCGGCCGAGCCGTTTGAGTTGTGGACCACCGACGCGTTTACGCCGACCGTGCGCGACGGCTACATCTTTGCCCGCGGCAGTTGCGACAACAAGGGCCAGCACATGGCCCATGTCAAAGCCATCGAGTCCTATCTCAAAGGCTCAGGTGCCTTGCCGGTCAATGTGAAATTTTTGATCGAGGGCGAGGAGGAGATCGGCGGCCCCAGCCTGACCGCGTTTATCGAGGCGAATACAGAGTTGCTGGCCTGCGACGGCATCATGATCAGCGACGGCAGCCTGCTGGCGATGGACCAGCCGACGCTGACCTACGGCCTGCGCGGCATCGTCCGGCTCGAAGTGACGGTGCGCGCCCTCGACAAGGACGTGCACAGCGGCATGTATGGCGGCAACGTGCAAAACGCGGCCGTGGCACTGGCCCAGATCATCGCCAAATTGAAGGATGAGCAGGGCCGCGTGACCGTACCAGGCTTCTACGATGAGGTGCGCACAGTGGATGCAGCCGAACTGGCCGAACTGGAACGTGTGCCATACACCGCGAAAGAGGTGTTGTCCGAGACCGGCGCAATGCGCTTGTTTGGCGACCCGGACTTCACCCTGCCCGAGCGCAAAGGCTCCCGCCCCACGCTCGAGATCAACGGCATGTGGAGCGGCTACACCGGCCCCGGCGGCAAGACCATTATTCCCGCCACCGCCCATGCCAAAATCACCTGCCGCATGGTGCCGTTTATGACGCCGCACAAAATTGCCCAGCAGGTGGCCGCCTACATTCAGCAGGTGGCGCCGGCCGCCACCGAAGTGCGGGTTGAACTGTTCGACGGCACTCCCGGTTTGCTGATCGAGCGTGAGTCGCCGTTTGTGACCGCGGCCGCGCAAGCCGCGCAGGAGACCTACGGCAACCCGCCCATCTTCGAGCTGGAGGGCGGCTCGATTCCAGTGGTGGGCGATTTCCAGAAGTTGTTGGGCAAGCCGATTATTTTGCTCGGCTTCGGCCTCAACGACGACAACGTGCACTCGCCCAACGAGCGCTATGCACTGGCGTGTTGGGAGAAAGGCATCGAAGCCAGCATCCGGTTTTTGGCCAAGTTGTAGTCATTAATCGTCATTCCCGCGCAGGCGGGAATCCAGACGTAACCCCAACGCGACAATAGATCAAAATGCTGGATTCCCGCCTGCGCGAGAATGACATTGCTGCGTAGAGACTTCCCTCTGATGCCACACTTGGAAAACGCAACAGGGGCAGACCCATGTCTGCCCCTGTTATTTCGTGTGCTAGTTCGCCAGCGCTTTGGCTCGCATCACTTCGTCTTTGGCCACGTGGCAGGCGACAAAGTGGCCGGGCTTCAGCTCTTCGAGTGGCGGCTCCACCACCTTGCACTTGTCGATGGCGACGGGGCAGCGGGTGTGGAAGCGGCAACCCGACGGCGGGTTCACCGGGCTGGGCACATCGCCCTGCAAAATCACCCGCTCGCGCTTGATGGTGGGGTCGGGGATGGGAATGGCCGACAGCAGCGCTTTAGTGTAGGGATGCAGTGGGTCGCGGAAGAGCGACTCACGGTTGGTCAGCTCCACCATCTTGCCCAGATACATCACACCGACGCGGTTGCTGATGTGCTCGACCACAGCCAGGTTGTGAGCGATGAAGAGATAGGTCAGGCCGAACTCGCCCTGCAAATCCTTCAAAATATTCAGCACCTGGGACTGGATCGACACGTCGAGCGCCGACACCGGCTCGTCGCACACGATGAACTTGGGGCGCAGGGCCAGCGCGCGGGCGATGCCGATGCGCTGGCGTTGGCCGCCGGAGAACTCGTGCGGATAGCGGCGGGCGTGATAGTCCTCAAGACCCACTTTGCGCAGCATCTCGATCACGTTGGCGTTGCGCTCTTTGGCGTTACCCATGCCGTGCACCAGCAACCCTTCGCCAATACTCTCGCCGACCGGCATGCGCGGGTCGAGCGATGAATAGGGGTCCTGGAAGATAATCTGCATGTCTTTGCGCAGCGCCTTCATCTGGTTACCGCCCAACTTGAAGATATCCCGGCCCTGAAATTCGACCGTGCCCTTGGTGGCCGGCGTCAGCCGCAACAAGGTGCGGCCCACAGTGGTTTTGCCGCAACCCGACTCACCGACCAACCCCAGTGTTTCGCCCGCCTTCACCGCGAAGGAGATGTCATCCACCGCTTTGACCTGCGCGACCGTGCGCTGCAGCAAGCCGCCTTTGATGGGAAAGTATTTGACGAGGTTCTTCACCTCGACCAAATTTTCTGCTTTGTTGCTTGTTCCGTTTGTGATCATCATTCTATTTACTATTGACTATTTACGATTGACTATTGAGCATCCAGCTTGTGCGCAAGGGTCAATGGTCAATCGTCAATGGACAATGGTCAATCGTAGAGCCAGGTTCGAACCCAGTGTCCAGGTTTGATCTCGCGCAGCGGCGGCAGCTCGACTTTGCATCGGTCGCGGGCTGCACCCTGGCAGACCTGACAACGCGGCTCAAAACGGCATCCAGGCGGCGGATTGAGCAAGTTGGGCACCGTGCCGGGAATGACATCCAGCCGATCTCGAATCTGGCCCAGGATGGGGATGGAGCCGATGAGACCCTGGGTGTAGGGGTGCAGCGGATTGGCGAACAGCTCCTTCACCTCGGCCTGCTCCACAATCTGGCCGGCATACATCACCACCACTCGCTCGCACATCTCGGCCACAACACCGAGGTCGTGGGTGATCATCAAAATCGAGGTGCCGGTCTTCTCGCGCAGGTCGATCATCAGGTCCAAAATCTGGGCCTGAATGGTCACGTCGAGCGCGGTCGTGGGCTCGTCGGCGATGAGTAGCTCCGGCACGCAGGCCAACGCCATGGCAATCATGACACGCTGGGCCTGGCCACCGGAAATCTCGTGCGGATAGGCATTGGCGCGCTTGGCTGGCTCGGGAATGCCGACCATCTTGAGCAATTCAATGGCGCGCTTCCAACCGGCTTCCCGGCCCAGGCTCTGATGAATATTGAGCACCTCGGCAATCTGGTCGCCAATCTTAAAGACGGGGTTTAGACAAGAAGTCGGCTGCTGAAAGATCATCGAGATGCGGTTGCCGCGAATCTTCGACATCTCGCGCTCGGACAGGTCGAGCAGGTTGATACCGTCGAAAATGATCTTGCCTTCGATGATCTTGCCAGGGGGCGCGACCAGCCGCATCACCGAGAGCGAAGTGACGCTTTTGCCGCAGCCCGATTCGCCGACGACGCCCAGGGTCTCGCCTTTTTTGATGTAGATATCGACACCATCAACGGCTTTGACCACACCATCTTCGGTATAAAAATGCGTCTTGAGGCCCTGAATGTCGAGCATCAAGTCGCCATCGGACTTTCCGGTGGCCTTGCCGTTTGCCCTGACCGGTTTTGTCATTGTGGGGGTTGCACTCATTAAACCAACTTCTCCATAAACTCAAAGTTTTGTAGAACAGCCTGACCTGAATTGATCCTGAATCAAAATCAATCCTCATTCGTTCACGTTCCCGCAGCTTTCCACAGTTCGGTCGTGGAATGGAAAAGCCTTCAGTGCAATGGACGCCGCCGCACCGGACGCCGTCGCAGACGCGGTCGCGGACTTCGGGGTCTCGGGCACCGTCACTTCGATATGCAGGTTATTACCCTGCATCTTGCACGCAATTTCGCAGAAAGTCAAAGTATCCGCGCAGATGAGATTTCCCAGACAGACGATTTGCTGCACGGCCGCGGCCGTCTATCTCCTACCCTTATTTACATCTTCATGCGCGGATCAAGCGCATCGCGCAGGCCATCGCCGATGAAGTTGAACGCCAATGAGCAGATCAGAATGGGCATGCCCACCACCAGCGGGAAGCTCTTCTGCTCAAAAATATAGGTCTGGGCCAGCTTCATCATATTGCCCCAGGTTGGAATCGGCTCCTGCACGCCGAAGCCCAGGAAGCTCAGCACGGTCTCGGCCGCAAAGGCCACGGCCAGGCTCTGGGTAAAGGCGATGATGATCGGGGCCAGCGAATTGGGGATGACATGGCGCGCAATCACAGCCAGGCTGTTCTGGCCCAGCGCGCGCGAGGCTTCCACAAAATCGCGCTCACGCAGCGATAGCACCATGCCGCGGGTCAGGCGCGCAACGCCGGTCCAGCCAAACACAATCAGCACCACCATGATCATCAGGGTCTGGCGAGCCTCACGCTCCTGCAATAGCATGACCGTTTTGAAGAACGAAATGATGAAATCGGGCAGGGGTAAAAGGCGAGGGTCGGTCAATAAGATTGAGCTAAGGATGAGCAAAATCGGCAGGTCGGGGATGCTGGCCATAAAGTCCAGAAAGCGCATCAGAAACGTGTCCAATATGCCCCGGTAATAGCCGGCCAGAGCGCCGACAGTCATGCCGATGAGGGTGGAGCTGACCGACACCACCACGGCAATGGTCAGGGTGACGCGAGCGCCGTAAACCAGCCGCGTAAACACATCCCGGCCCAAATGATCCGTGCCCAGCACATGCATGCGGCCGGTGGTGGGTTGCACGGTGAAAAACGGGGCAAAGCGCGAAGCGGTGGCTGTGTCGATTTCATCGCGTTGAAAAGGCGAGATCAACGGCGCCATCAGCGACAGGAGAAAGATCAGGGCCAACAAGACTAGCGAAACGACCGCCAACTTGTGCTTGCGAAACCGGCGAAAGACGACCTCCCACTGCCCTTCGGACTTCAGTGTTCTCAACCCTTCTGCCTGACTCTTGTCAGCACCAGCACCAATTGCGGCTGTTGTCATAGTGACCTCATTTGAAATACGCTAAATTTTCGTGATTTGTGCAATTAGGATAAGCGAATCCGCGGATCCACGATGGTATAGAGCACATCAGATATCAAAAAGCTAACCAGAATCAACACGG
>JBBQST010000146.1:0-9730 GCA_038213625.1 Thermoflexales bacterium | reverse complement strand
TGTTAGATGTTATCTGCGCCGCCCCTTTTGGGGTCGGGGTTCAATTGACGAAGCTCAAGTTGAGCCTAACGCTGCTTAATTTCGTGCCTTTGGGGCGGGTCTGAGACCCACCCCTACATGGCTTAAATGCCTCTAAATCAGAATGCACCCATCGTTCTCCAGCGCCACCTGCATGTCGGCACCAAACACGCCCATCTCCACCGGCAGCCCGTGTGCGCGCAATTGCGCCGCAAAATAATCGATCAGCGGCGCGGCCACATCGGGTTTGGCCGCCTGGACAAAGTCGGGCCGACGGCCCTTGTTCACCTCGCCATACAGGGTGAACTGCGAGACGCACAACACGGCACCGCCCACCTCGGCCAACGATTGGTCGAAGCCGGATTTGCCCTCGGGTGCAGGGAAAATGCGCAGACCTGCAATCTTGCGCGCCATCCAATCGGCCTGCGCCTGGGTGTCGGTGTGGGTGATGCCGACCAGCAACAGCACGCCGCGGCCGATGCCGGCGGTGTAGGCCGGCGCACGCACCGATACATTGGCCTGGGTCACGCGTTGCAAGATCACTTTCATATTTGAGTAGTGTATCGGAGGAAGATCGTGCACGTGTCACGTAAGACGTGCACGTGCACGATCTGACAACACCGTGCGTGTCTGTTTGCCAGGCACGCGGCGTGTTAACCTAGCGGCATTCATGAGCAACGAACTCAGCGAGATTCTCCAGATAGCCATTCACATTGCGCACGGTGCCGGGGCCATTCTGCGCGAAGGCTTGCAGCATGTGGCCGAAGCCAGTGCCGTGGCGCGCATTGCCTACAAGAGCGCCGAGACCGATCCGGTCACCGAATACGACCATCGCAGTGAGGCCTATATCGTCGGGCAATTGGCGACATATTTCCCGGCCCACCACATCGTCGGCGAAGAGGGCGGCGCGTATGCGGCCGATTCCCACAGCGCATTCGAGTGGCACGTGGACCCGCTGGACGGCACCGTGAACTTTGCGCACGGCTTCCCCGTTTTTGCAGTATCGCTGGGTCTGTTGATCGATGGGGTGCCATCCGTGGGCGTGGTCTACAACCCGGTCACCGAAGAGACCTTCACGGCCACACGCGGCGGCGGTGCCGCATTGAACGGTCTGCCGATCCAGGTCTCGGCGACACCGGTGCTCTCGCGGGCATTGCTCAACACCGGATTTCCCTACGACCGGCGCACCAGCTCCGAGAACAATTTCGAGCCGTTTCTGGCGTTCCAGCGTGCCTCGCAGGAGGTGCGTCGGGTGGGCTCGGCCGCGCTGGATTGCTGCACGGTGGCGTGCGGCCGCATGGATGGCTACTGGGAGCTCAAGATTCGCAGCTGGGACATTGCCGCTGGCTTGTTGATCGTGCAGGAGGCGGGTGGCCGGGTGACTGATTTTGATGGTGCTACAGACATGCTGGCCCAGCGCCGTATTGTCGCCAGCAATGGACGAATTCACGACGAAATGTTGTCTGTCTTGCAAGCCACACTCAGCGCGGCGCATGATTCGCATCAGCCATCTCTCAGTTCCACCCCCTAAGCTTGAACCCAAATAGTCATGGCCACAATCCCCGAACTCCAACCGACGCCGACGAATCCCGAACTCAAGCCCAATTTGAGCGGCCCGTGCGAATACGGCTATCTGGCCGGCGCGCCCACCACCCTGCGCTGCGCCCGCTGCGAGCGGCCCTTGCTGGTGAAGGATGCCCAGCACACGCCCACAGGCTATGTGTGCCGCAACTACGTCAAAGGCCGGGTGGCCATGTTCTACAACGCCAATTCCGTGCACTACGCCATCGTCGCGGCCATTGCGCTGGTGGGTGGCGCGCTGGCCGGCTTCGCGCTGCGGCTGATCGGCGGCATTGGCTTCTTCTCGCTCATCATCATGTTCGTAGCTGCGCCCGCCATCGGGGCTGGGATTGCCGAGGTGGTCCGGCGGGCGTTAGGCAAAAACCGCGGGCAATATTTCTGGCTCACTGCGGCCATTGCCGTGGTGGTCGGGGCAGCCTACTTCATCATTTTGCCGCCCTTGTTGGGGTTATTGGGTGGCCGGGTCAATCTCCTCGCCGCCCTCATTCCCGGCATTGGTCTGGCCCTGCTCGTCAGCGCCATGATCGCGCGAATGCGCATTTAGGACGGGGATTTTGGTTCTCAAATCGGCGGGGCCAACGGCTGCGCCGCGCCCAGCCGATTGAGCGCGGTAGGCAGCACAATGGCCACCAGGATGAGGCCGATGCCCACCACCTGCCATGGTTCCAGGTGCTCGCCTAAAAACAGCACGCCAATCACGGCCGCAATCGGTGCCTCAGCCACCACAATCAGGCTGACGATGGGGCTTGGCAACCGGGTCAGCGCCAGATTGAACAGGATGTAGCCACCCAGCGTTGGCCCCAGCGCCAGCAATGCCACCGCCGGCAGCGCTTGTGGGGCAATGGCAAAGGTAGCCTCGCGAGCCGCGATCAACACCAGCACCATCAATGTGAGCAGGCCGAAGCCAAACGTATAGGTCAGGGTGGTGGCGGGATGGGTGTTGCCGATGGAGGACATGTGCCGGCTGATGAGCGTATACGTGGCATGGGCCAGCGCGCTGAGCAGGCCAACAGCCGCGCCCCACGCATTCACCTGAAACACAGCCGGGGCATACGCCCGCACCAGCAGCGCGCACCCCATCACCGAGATAACCAGCGCAATGATCTGGCTCAACCTCATTGGCTCCTTGAAAAACACCCACGAGCCCAGAGTGACAAAAACCGGGAACACATACACCAGCACAATCCCCACGGCCGCGCCATTCAGTGCAATGGAATACACAAAGATGGCCTGGTAGATGCCGATGCCGATGATGCCGGCCAGTGCCAGCCAGCGCACCTGTTGCGCTGTCACCTTGAGCAATGTGCGCTTGACCAGGGCGACGCCGATGACCAGTGCAGTGGCAATGAAGATCACCCGCCAGAATGCAAGCGAGAGTGGATGAAAGTGGAAGATATCGTTGATGACTTTGACGCCGGGACCGGTGAGTGACCAGGTGATCGCGGCCAGCAGGCTGATCAGGTAGCCGCTGTTTGTGACGGGCTTGTTGTGTTGCATGAAAGGTCGCTACTGTACGCGGAGTGTGGCCGTGATTTTGAAAAGTCTGGGTAACTACTCAGCTCAGGATGCGATTTGTGAATGGAATCGCGAACACAGCAAAACAAAAACGGAGTGGCCGCGCGGCCACTCCGTTTTCATGTCTTGAGCGAAAGTCGTGCGTTACAAGCGCGCGGCAATGTAGGCGGCCAGGTCCCCCACCCGGTTGCTATAACCCCACTCGTTGTCGTACCAACTCACCACTTTGATGAAGTTGCCGCCCAGGACCAATGTCTCCTTGGCGCTGAAGATCGAGCTGTGCTCGTCGCCCTTCAGGTCGACGCTGACCAACTCTTCCTCGGTGTAGTCGAGAATGCCCTTCATCGAGCCCTCGGCATATTGCTTCATGTAGCCATTGATCTCTTCAACGGTGGTGTTCTTGCCCAGAATGGCCGTGAAGTCCACCACAGACACGGTGCTGGTCGGCACGCGAAAGGCCATGCCAGTGAACTTGCCCACCAGCTCCGGAATCACCAGACCCACAGCGCGGGCGGCACCCGTCGCGCTCGGCACAATGTTCAACGCTGCGGCGCGCGCATCGCGCAGATCCGGCGCGGCCAGGTCCAGCAGTTTCTGGCTGTTGGTGTAGCTGTGCACCGTGGTTAGGAAACCCTTCTCGATGCCGAACTGCTCGTGCAACACCTTGGCCACCGGGGCCAGGCCGTTGGTGGTGCAGCTGGCGTTGCTGATGATGGTGTGCTTGGACGAGTCATATTTGTCCTCGTTCACGCCCATCACAATGGTGATGTCTTCCTTCTTGGCCGGCGCGCTAATAATCACTTTCTTCGCGCCTGCGGTAATGTGCGCCTTGGCCTTCTCGCCGTCGGTGAACAGGCCGGTAGACTCGATCACAATATCCGCACCCACATCGCCCCACGGAATCTGAGCCGGATCGCGCTGGGCGAAGATCTTGATCTTGTCGCCGTTGATGACCAGATCGCTGCCCTCGACAGAAACGGTGCCCTTGAAGCGGCCATAGTTGCTGTCATATTTGAACAGGTGCGCGTTCGTGGCGGCAGGCACCAGATCGTTGATGCCGACAATATCGAACGTGTTTCCGTGCTTCTCAATCAACACTTTGAGGACCTGACGGCCGATGCGGCCGAAGCCGTTGATTCCAATCTTTGTCTTAGCCATAACTCTCCTTAACGAGTAACTACTGGGTTAGTGTTTAGATGACACTGACTATACCCTAAATCAGTTTAACAGCGTGTGGGCAAAATAATTTGCGCAGCATTTTCAGCTGAGCAGCTTGATGACGGCATTGGCCAGCTTGGCCGGATCGTGCCGCCACGGCGTCTCGTCATCCACCACATTCGCCATCACCACCTTCACCGCGCTGCCCGGCACAAATTCCGCCGGCAGCACAATGGTGACACCCTTGGGCGGCTCAAAGCCCGTATCCACGCGGTTGTTCACGATGACGTAATCGACAATATTGGGGCCGATGTGGCGCTCCAACGCGGCCACATGCTCGGCCACCGTGAAACCATCGGTCTCGCCGCGCTCGGTGGCCACGTTACACACATACACGCATTTGGCCGGCGTCTCGCGCAAGGCATCGGCAATGCCCTCGACCAGCACGTTGGGCATCACACTGGTGAACAGACTGCCCGGCCCCATCACCACCAGATCCGCATTCAAAATCGCCCGCGTTGCTTCGGGAAAGGCCGCGATCTGGTTGGGTTCCAGCCACACCCGCTCGATGGGTAGACCGATGTCGCGAATGGAGGATTCGCCGCGGGTATGCACCGGCAGCGGCGCAACGATGGGTTGACCCTCGGCATTAACCCTATCACCTACCGGCCTAAACTCCGCGCACAGCGTTACATCGCTCAGTGTGCTGGGCACAATGCGGCCCGTGCCGGCCACCACCTTGCTGCTCTCCAGAATGGCGCGCTCGAAGCTGCCGGTCAGTTCTTTCATGGCGGCAATAAACAGATTGCCAAACGAGTGGCCGGTCAGGCCGTTCTCGCCACTGGCCGTTTTACCAAAGCGATATTGAAAAAGCTGAGACACCAGCGACTCATCATCGGCCAGCGCCGAGATGCACATGCGAAAGTCGCCGGGCGGCAACAGGCCAAAGTCGCGCCGCAGCCGGCCACTGCTGCCGCCATCATCAGCCACCGTCACGATGGCCGTGATGTTGGCCGTCTTGTGCTTGATGCCCTTGAGCAGCGCAGCCATGCCGTGCCCGCCGCCAATGGCCACGATGCGCGGGCCGCGCGATGCAATGCGCTGTTGCCACAGCTTATCAACGACAGGTTGATTGTCCGCGCGCATCGAGCGGATCAACGAGGCATTGAACTTGAAGAACCCAATCACCAGCAATGCGATGCCAGCACCGCCAAAAAACAAGGCCCGCAACACCCGCGGCACAAATTGCAATGTGAGGTAGTAGAAGATGGGCGGCACGCTGGCTTCGCGGTAAAACTCCACCAGCACATAGCCGATGCCAAGGCTGATGAGCGCCATACCACCCATCATCATCAGCAACCAGCGTTTGATGGACAGACCGGGAATCAGCCAGCGTGCGTTGGCTTTGCTAAGAAATGATGTTCGCTTCATGGCAGGCTCATATCGCCGCTGCGACCAGCGCTGTCATAGACACGGCCACAGTGTCGGCGAGCAGTGCGCGGATTATAGAGTGCCTTGAGGCACACCATTTTAGGTGCGGGAAGATCGTGCACGTGCACGTTTTACGTGTCACGTGCACGATCTTCCCGCCGCGATTCCAAAAGCAAATCTGAAGACCTATAGTAATCTTCATGACCGCCTGGAACTGCAACACCGGGCTACCATCGTTGTCTAAAGCCTCCATTCCATACAAAAGACAAAACTCAACTCATCAGCCTGTGTTTTTGATGCCGCCGCTCACGCCGTTGATGGTGAGCTCGATGACGCTGTGCAGCGCCTCTTGCGCGGCCGGGTCTGGCTGTCCACTGGCGGCCAATGCGCGCAGCCGGCGAATCATTTCCACTTGGATGTAATTGAGCGGATCCACATACGGATTGCGCAGTTGGATCGAGCGTTGCAACACGGCTTCGTTGTCCAGAATGTGTTGCTGGCCGGCGATCTCGCAGATGCAACGGCAGGTGCGCTCATACTCGGCTTTCAGGATGCCAAACACGCGATCGCGAATCGCCTCGTTTTGCACCAGCGACGAATACATCGCGGCGATGTCCATGTCGGCCTTGGCCAGGCTCATCTGGGCGTTGTCGATGGTGGTGCGAAAGAACGGCCAGTGCGCATACATCTGGCGTAGCTCGGCCATCGCGGCATCACCCTCGGCCATGGCCGCCTCCAGTGCGCTTCCCAATCCATACCAACCTGGAAACACAAACCGGCTCTGCATCCAGCTAAACACCCACGGGATGGCGCGTAAATCGCTCACGCTCTGGGTCTTGCGGCGAAAAGCCGGCCGCGAGCCCAGCTTCAAGGTGCTGATCTCGTCGATGGGCGTGGCCTCTTTCCAGAAGGCCATAAACTCCGGGTCGTCGTGCACCAGATCTTTGTAAGCCTGAAAGCCGTTGTCGGAGATGCGATCCATGCGCGCGATCCAGTTGGGCTCGACCTGGCGCGGCGTCTGAGCCTGGTGCATGGCCAGCAGCGCGCCGTGGGTCACCTGCTCCAGATGTCGGCGCGCAATATCCGGGTCGTGGTAGCGCGTGCTCAAGACCTCGCCCTGCTCGGTAATGCGCAAACGGCCATCGCGCACACCGGCCGGCTGAGCCAGCAACGCTTTGCCGGTCGGCCCGCCACCCCGAGCAATGCTGCCGCCACGGCCGTGGAACAGCGTCACCTGCACGCCCTCGGCGTGGCACACCTCCACGATGGACGCCTGAGCCTTATACAGCTCCCAACTGGCGGTGATGTAGCCGCAATCCTTGTTGCTGTCGCTGTAGCCCAACATCACCATCTGGCGGTTGTCGCGCTCGACCACATGCCGGCGATATAGTTCGTGCGAGAACATCTGGCGCAGCACCGAGGGCGCATTCTGCAAATCCTCGCGGGTCTCGAACAGCGGCACCACGTCTAATCCCTGTGGGCCATCCAGCCGGCACCAATGCAGCATCAGCAGCACTTCCAGCACATCGCTCAGGGCATCGGTCATGCTGATGACGTAGACGCCGATGACCTCGCGGCCGTAGCGCTGAATCGCCTCACGAGCCAGCCGAATCGGTTCAAGCACATTCAAGGTCTCGGCGCTCAGCCCCTTGAGTCCATCCAACACACCCGGCTTTCCAAACTGCGCCGTCAGCACGGCCACCTTGTCGGCCTCACTCAGCGCTGCATAGTCATGGGTCGCATCCACTGCCTTCAACACATCAGCCAGCGCCTTCTCGTGCCAGTCCGAGTGCTGGCGCAGATCGAGCCGGGCCACATGCAGACCAAACAGGTCCAGTTGTAGCCGCAGCTCGCCCAGTTCGCCATCGGCCAGTGAGGCCGCCTTGCCCTGCCGCAGACTGTCGGTGGTGGCATCCAGCACATCGGCCACCTCGGCCCGTTTCAAGTCGGATGGGCCTTGCAGCGGCATGGTCAGCGACGGACTATATAAAGCGATGCGCGATTGAAACGGATACAGCGGCCAGGTCGAGGTCTCCTGCCAGGCCGCGCCCAGCCGCTCACTCAGGCCGGCCAGCACCACCCGATAGGGCTCGGTTGGATAGCGCTGCTTCAACGCCTGCACATGCGGCGACGTCATCACACCGCGCTCGATCAGGGCATTGATCAGCGGCGATACCGCATCGTGCCGGGACGAGACGCTCAGCAGCCGCGACAGATCGTGGGCAGACTCGCGCAGTTTGCTCAGGGCCAGCCGGCGATGCAGATGCAGCGTCTCGGCGGTCACGTTGGCAGTCACATTCGGGTTGCCATCGCGGTCGCCGCCGATCCAACTGCCAAAGGTCATCCAACGCTGAGGCACGCGCACGTCGGGGTAATGATGGGCCAGCGCCTTGCGCATGTCTTCCTGCAACACGGGCAATACCTGCCACACGGTGTTGCCGAAGTACCACAGGCCGGTCTTGACCTCGTCGGTCACCTGCGGCTGCACCGTGCGGCTTCGATCCGTCAGCCACAGCGTCGTGATCTCGCGCACGATATTGTCGCGGATCGAATCGCCCCAGCCCTCGGTCAAATAGGGCGAAGCTGATTCGATGGGCTCGTTTGGCTTCACGCTACCGTTGCCGGAGCCGCGCTCGGCCAGCAACGGCATATCGCGCAACATGTTGGTGATGCGGCGCAGCTTGGTGAGCACCGTGCGCCGCTTGGACTCGGTGGGGTGCGCGGTGAAGACCAGCTCAATGGATAGTTTGTCGAGCAGGGCTTGAATCTCGTCCGCCGTCACCCCCTGCTGCTTGAGCTCTCTCAGCGCCGCGTCGATGGTCTCCTTGAGCCGGCCATCGGCCCGCCGCGCGCGCAACACCTCGGTGCGGTAATGCTCCTCGGCCATGTTCACCAGCTCGAAGTAGGTGGTGAACGCGTTGGCCATGGCATAGGCTTGCTGAGGAGTGAGCTGGCCGATGATCTGGTGCAAATGCGCACGCGCATCGGCGGTCTCGGCTGGCGACGCATCCACATCGCGGCTTTGTTTGGCCCACTGCCGGATGCGCTCTTCAAGTTCAAGCGTGTCCTCGCCCTCCAAGGCCTTGATCACATCGCCAAGCAACACGCCCAGCCAGCGAATCTCGTTGGAGAGGGCGTCGTAGTCGTGGTCGGCGCGGGTGCCATTCAAGGCGGTGCGGGTGGTGGGAGCTAGGTCGGACATAGGTTGGTTGCGCGTTTCGCTTCAGAGACCCCCGACCCCTACAGGGTAGTCGCTGATTTTCTCAACGACTCCCCTGTAGGGGTCGGGGGTCATTTACAAATCCCAAAACGAATATAAATTGAGTTACTAAAGACTTCGCATTGTCGGCTCAAAACAAAAATCGCGGAGCGACAAGATCACGTGTAAGTGCAATCTTGTCGTCCGCGACTGAGCGGCTGGCCTTTAATTCTATAAACGATTATTGAGTCGCAGAACTATAATCGAAGTGCATGACACTTCGCCAGTATTGGGCCGACGCGTATCGCACCCGCTTCACGGCCCAGATCGTGAACATCGCCTCTCACGCCGGCCAGCCCGCCCTCATCCTCGACCAGACCGCGTTCTACCCCACCGCCGGCGGCCAGCCGCACGACACGGGTGTGTTGAACGGCGTAGAGGTTGTGGATGTGGTGGAACTGCCGGATCGCCAGATTGCGCACGTATTGGCCACGGAAGCGCCTGCGCTGACTGTTGGCGCGGCCGTGCAGGGCGAGTTGAACTGGACACGCCGGTTCGACCATATGCAACAGCATAGCGGCCAGCACGTGCTCTCGCAAGCGCTCATCGTCACAACGGGGTTGGAGACGGTGGCCGTGCACATCGGCGCCGATGACAACACGCTGGATGTGCCGGGGCTGTTGAGCCTGGACCAAGTGGCCGCCGCCGAGCAGGAAGCCAGCCGCATACTCTACGAAAACCGGCCCATCGCGTGCTACGAGGTGAGCTTCGAGGATTTGCCCACCGTGCCATTGCGCAAGCCGCCCAAGAAGAGCGCCGATGGCAAAG
>JBBQST010000145.1:0-9734 GCA_038213625.1 Thermoflexales bacterium | reverse complement strand
CGCAAAAGCAGCTTCGGCCGGGTGGCTCGTGCCCACCGCATTGATCATGCTCATTGTCATTCCGCTCGCCGGCGGTGCCTTCCGCCTGACCCAGCTGGCCGGCGGCGCGGCCATCACACCCGCCAATGCCCGCTTCTTTGCGTCGCCCCTGCCGGTGGTGCTGCATATCCTCAGCGTCAGCCTCTATACCATCCTGGGTGCGTTTCAGTTCGTGCCTGGCCTCCGTCAGCGGCGGCACAGTTGGCATCGCATCGCCGGGCGGCTCGTGATCCCATGCGGCCTGGTGGCGGCGCTTTCGGGTCTGTGGATGACCCAGTTCTATCCCTGGCCTCAAGGCGACGGCGTGATCTTATATGGGTTGCGGCTGCTGTTTGGGTCGGCGATGTTCCTGTCCATTCTCCTGGGCGTGGCCGCCATCCGACGACGGGATTTTGCCCAGCACGGCGACTGGATGCTGCGCGGCTATGCGATTGGCATGGGCGCGGGCACCCAGGTGCTGACCTTGGCGCTCGGGGCATTGGTCGTCGGCCCGCCGAGTGAGCTCAGCCGAGCGCTGCTGATGGGCGCGGCCTGGGTGATCAATCTGGCCGTGGCCGAATGGGTCATCCGCAGACGGCCTATCCAGCGCCGCAACGCTTCGTTCTTAGGCGGGAATGCATGATTCAAGTTTGTGGTTATTTTTATTTGGAGAACGATGAAAACATTCGATGAGATGGTTAAGCTCGCGTCACCTGGCGGTCAAAGCACAGCGCTGATACCCCTGCCGTTGGCGCGGCGCATCGCATTGCATTGGGTGGTGCGATTGCTGATCACCTGGTTTGGCTTTGGCCTCATGACGGCCGCAGTCGTGACTGGGCTTCAAACCCTGTCAGTCGAAATCGGCCCCACCGTCTCAGTCGGCCTGCTTGGAGTGAGCGCGTTGCTAGCGGTCTTTGCGGTGACGCGGCTGATTGAGCAGCGCAATCCGGCAGACATTGGTTTGGGGGTGCGGCGTTTCGTCATGGACTGGCTCAAAGGCGCCGGGGTGGGTGCGGCCTACCTCTGTGCGTCGGTGGGCATCCTGGCAGTGCTGGGCGGCTATCGGATTACCGGTGTCGCATTCGCCGGACCAGCACTTGCGGGTGGTCTCTTATTACACTTTCTAGTGGGCGTTTTTGAAGAAACACTCTTTCGTGGCATTCTGTTTCGATTTTTGGAAGAAGGGTTGGGATCGTGGATTGCATTGACCCTGACCGCGCTGTTTTTTGGATTGTCGCACCTGAGTAATCCGAATGCCACCGTGTGGAGCGCCCTCGCAATTGCGCTGGAGGCCGGCGTCTCGATTGGCGCGGCGTATATGGCAACGCGCAGTTTGTGGTTTGCGATGGGGTTGCACACGGCCTGGAATTTTCTTCAGGGCAATATTTTCGGCGTGGCGGTCTCGGGTAATGGAGCGCCGACCGACAGCCTGTTTAGACCGCTCATTCAGGGCAATCCATGGCTGACCGGCGGCGCGTTTGGCATCGAAGCCAGCGTGATTACGGTTGTGTTGGGGCTTGGCCTGGGCATCTACTTTATTGCTCGGGCCGTGCGCCAGAAACGCATCATGGGCGGGTTGTTGCGGCGCGGCGGAATCAACCAGCTTGGCCGCATTTCCTAACCCATCGCTTCGCAGCCGCGGCGTAGAGCAAGCAAGCCATCTGGGCTATCGGGCGCGATGGTGGCGGTGACTTGCATATGCGGCCATAGGCGGGTGGTGGCAACCGGCACAAATTCCACATCCCCTTCCTGGCATCGCACGAGCAGACAACCCTGTGGAAGCCCCAGTTCGCGCACTTCCCTGCCAGCAAAGGCAGAGTCTGGCTCGATCTCAACTTCCACGATGAGTGGGGCTTGAGTTGGGTGAGGATGAATGCCGCCCTTCATCAGGTCGCGCGCCAGCAAGGTTTCGTAGATTGGCAATTCGCCCATGAGTTCAGCAACGGCATAGGCTGTAAAGCAGGCAACGGCCAGGGGCAGCATCTGGTCCAGGTTGGTGGTCATCTCAAGAATGAGCACAATGCCGGTGAGGGGAGCGCGGACAATGGCGGTGAAGTAGGCGGCCATACCCACGACAGCAAAAGCTCCGGCCTGGGGTGCAATATCAGGGGCGATGGCATGGGCGATCAGGCCTATTGCCAGCCCAAGCAATGCGCCCAGGGCGAGTAGGGGTGCAAAGATGCCGCCCGGCGCGCCTGTGGCATAGCTGGTCAGGGTGAGCACGAAGCGCAAGACAAACCAGAGGGGAATGACGGCCAACCCAAACTGTGCCAGCAATGCAATTTCAGCGAGCTGATGCCCACCACCGATACCCACAGGTGCGAACCAGCCGACCAGCCCAATGACGGCGCCAGTTACGGCAACGGCAATCCAGGGTGAACGGGTTCTGGCTGCGAAATTGGCAAATAGGGTTTGGGTGAAAACGAGTCCGCGATTGAACGCCACTCCCAGCACCCCCGCGACGATGCCGACAATGACAAATATGGGGAGGGCCGACAAGGGTGGCACGGGGTAGTTTGGCACCTCAAAACTTGGCATCTGGCCAAGCAGTAGACGCGCGACGATGTTGGCAATCACGGCAGAAACGAAGGCCGCACCCAGCACAATCGGGCGAAAATCCCGCTGCACTTCCTCAAGGACAAAGATGACGCCGGCGAGTGGCGCATTGAACGCAGCGGAGAGGCCAGCGCCGGCACCTGCGGCAATCAGGGTTAAACGGTCGCGGGTGCTGGTTTTGAGGAATCGGGCGACGGCATCAGCAACTGCGCCGCCTATTTGCACCGATGGGCCTTCACGGCCTAACGCCAGACCGCTGCCCAAAGCCAGAATGCCGCCAAAGAATTTGACGGGAATGACGCGGCTGGCATCCAGGTTTCGGTAACGATGTAGCACAGACTCAAGATGCGGAATGCCGCTGCCGGCGGCTTCGGGCGCGAAACGGCGCACTAAAAAGACTGAGCCAACAGCGCCAATGAGTCCGAACAAAGCCGGGAAAATCCAACCCAATATTGGGAATTGATGCGACCAGGTGATCAGGCCATTTCGCACCGAATCTCCTAGCGTTAGCAGGTAACGAAAAACTGCGGCCGTGAGACCGGATAACAGTCCAACCAATGCCGCGCGAGGAAAGACTTTGCGACGTTGTTGGCTGGTGTAGAGGTATTCGGCTAATTCAGATTGGGCGTCAGACTCCTTCTGCTCAGTAGGCAGAATATTTGAGAGGCGTAACCATGACATGCCTAAGTATCTCCCCTATGTTGCAACTTTTTGCCCAAGTTCGCCAAACAACCAGAGTGAAGTGAGAATGTCTGTAGTGGTGGGGCAACGACGAAGGGACTGCCTAGGGCAGTATTCGGTTAGCCAAGCCTCAGCTTATTACCAGAAACTTCTGACAGAAACTTGAGCTCTTTCCTGATGTTCGTTGGGGGCAGGAACGGTTATGTTGTCTGAAGGTAAAAAGAGGAAGTGTACCCGGTTCATCAGGTGAGATATAGGTGAAAAGGGATGGGGCTGGCTCATGTTCAAGTTTCTTTTGAGATGTCTTATTTTTATTGCACTGTTTGTGTTCGGATTACTCATTTGGGGTGTAGTCATTGAGCCTCGCTTTGTTGATGTCGAAACGCATCGCGCTGCCATCCCAAATCTCCCGGCGGAATGGGAGGGACAACGTGTCGGCGTCATCGCGGATCTGCAGGTGGGAATGTGGCTGGCAAATACGGACACAATTGGCCGAGCCGTTGCAAAACTGGTTGAAGCACGCCCGGCCGTGGTGCTGCTCGCAGGCGATTTTGTCTATGGGTCGGATAATGACATGCACGAAGAAATTGCGACGGTTAATAATCTATTGCGGCCCCTACTACAAGCTGGAATTCCTACATATGCCGTCTTGGGTAATCATGACTACAAGATCCCATCTGCTAAGGATTTTCCAACTCGGGATGTAACACGTGCAGATCAACTGCTCACTGCGCTTGAGTCCATTGGGGTGCAGGTATTAAACAATGATGCTCGGCGTTTAACCCTTTCAGGATCGATGACTCAGACGGAAAATTCTTCACTATACGTGGTTGGAATTGGCTCCTATGTGGCGAAGGAATCGCAACCGCGCGTCGCCTTATCAAAGGTACCGGAAACGGCGGCGCGCATCATATTTATGCATCATCCCAACAGTTTTGCCGAGGTGCCGGCAAATGCGGCTCCATTTGCTGTCGCAGGTCACACCCACGGGGGTCAAATGCGTATCCCCTTCACGCCCGATTGGTCGTGGTTAACCTTCTTGAGAGAGGATGATGTGCATGTCGACGGGTGGATTCAGAACTATGGCCAGCCCGGCAATCAACTCTATATTAATCGCGGGATTGGCTTCAGTGTCGTTCCTATTCGGATTAATTGTCCGCCTGAAGTCTCCCTCTTTACCCTGTCACGAAAGTGACAGAGCGTGTCATGGGTGTCACAGGCTGGAACCGAACCATGCGCGTAGGTTTCTGTCGGATATCGACGAATCCAGCTGCACGTAACCATTGAGGCAAACCTATTGTGCGAAAGAGTTGGCGATGCGGCAAGGCTGTTGCCAGCGAATTGCGCGAGATTGTGGGCTCACCCATGTATGACGCGTGGGTGGCGCAGTTGGCGGCGCTGGTACCCGGCGGGCGCACCCATCGGCTGGCCGTCATCGTGGCTGGCATGTTGCACTATGCGAACTGGGAGAACTATCCGTGGGAGTGATTATGGCGCCGGCTCGGCCATGGGCCGCGTGGTGGTGTTGAAGGTTGGGAACTAACGGTACGCATGATGATGAAATCTCACGCAAAGACGCAAAGTTCATTTATTAGCGCCTTTGCGTGAGATGACTGCGTAACATCAATTAATAAGGCTTATTGGTCTCAATCAATTTTTACAACTTCGGAATAAATGTGTTGAGAAGGGTCGGCCATCCATCGGCGAGAAAGCAACAAATGGGGCGTTGCAATTTTTCTGGCGGTAGACTGCCAAGGTCATCGCGATCTGCTCGGCCACTGAGCTGGCGACAGGAGCAGAGTGCGTGATTACTAAAAGATAAGTGTCAGTGCTCATGTTCAAACCGCACATGAACTGGAGGTAACCTATGACCGACCGAGTTCCCGTCGAGGTCGCGAACCTCGACCGCTACGGCTCTGCTGCGCTGCCGTGGAGCAGGCCGCATGACCTGCTTGCAGCCAGCTCAGCCAGCCCCGACACCACTTTCTTCCTGGGAACGGTTCGACCGGACGGCCATCCTCATGCCGCTGGAGTGGGGGCCATGTGGCTCGATGGCAACTTCTATATCGTGAGCGGACCAGAGACTCGCAAATCGCGTAACCTGGCGGCAAACCCAGCCTGCACGATTTCGGTGAGGCTGGAAGGCATCGACCTTGTTTTGAGGGCGACGCGGCCCGAGTGACCGATCGACCAACGCTGGAGGAAGTGGCGAGCTTGTATCGTGCGAGTGGATGGCCGGCTGAAGTCGAGGGCGACGCGTTCACGGCTCCCTACAGCGCCCCGAGCGCCGGGCCGCCGCCCTGGCACGTCTACCGATTCACCTTCCATACCGCCTTCGGCGTCGCCACCAGAGCCAAATGGCGCGACTCGCTGGCGCTTTGAACGCTGATGCCGGGCTCGTCTTTGCATCAGTGGAGCCTGCTCATAAGATGTCAGCAAACCCCAGCGGTCGATTTTCGCGAGGAGTGTGCAGTGTGACAATTCAAATGGCTACGCAAGAACTTACAACATGGCTGGAAGCCTTAGGCGGCGAAGCGGGTTGTGAACGACTGGCGATGGAATTTTATGGGCGGGTCAGCACAGATCCAACCCTGCGCCCTTTGTTTCCAGGCAAGAGCCGCAGATGCGCCATTGAAGAGTTCACCGCCTTTCTCATTCAATTCCTGGGCGGCGATGAAGCCCACACCCAGAAACGCTGGTGGCTGAGTCTGCACGAATCACACGCACGGTTTCAGATTGGCCCCGCCGAACGAAGTGCCTGGTTGAAACAGATGCGGGTGGCGCTGGACGCGGTTCCATTGGATGATGAAACGCGCAAGACGTTTTGGCAATTCTTCGAGCAAAGCTCAGCTTATGTGGTCGATGAGGCGGCTGTGCAACCGGAGGACGAGGAGCTGGCCGCACGCTGGAACGAGCAGCGTATTTTAGATGCGGCCATTGCTGCGATTGCCGCGGGTCGCGACCTGGAAGCCCTCGCGATTGCACCGCGATTTGCCTCCCGTCCGTCGGTTTTCGTAGAGCTGCTGGTGCGGATGATGCAGTCCGGCCGTGCAAAGCTGATCGCGTTTGTGATCAATGCGGTGGAACGTGACCCCGCGCTCGCAACGTGCCGTTTTGCTGGGAAAACGATTCTCCATTTCGCATCCGGCGCGGGTTGCCTGGACGTGGTGATGGCATTGCTGCAGCTGGGCACGGACCCCAATATTCAGGATCACGGTGGCCATTCGCCACTTTATTGCGTAGCAAATGAATGTGGCACCGAAACAGGATCGCGCATCGTAGCGGCGCTGGTGCGAGCCGGTGCAGATGTGAACGTGAGCGGTGGTGTGACCCGGGCGACGCCGCTCCACATGGCCGCAAGGCGAGGGCATTTGGAAATTGCGCAGGTGTTGCTTGATTGTGGCGCGGCGGTAGACGTGCAGGATCGCAAGAGTGAGACGCCGCTGCAGCGTGCTATCAACTGCCGTAGACCCACAATTGTGAAGTTGCTGGAAAAGCATAAGACAGCCGCATCGGCTTGATCATGAGACATGGATATGAATGTATTCTTCGCGGGTGTTGCGGTAAAGAATTATCAGGTGGCAAGCGCATGGTATGAGCGCCTACTGGGGGGGCCGCCCGACAGATTTCAGATGCGGCGTGGATGTATGTGATATTTGATGTTGATCGTGCGGGTAAAGCCTTACTGACCCTGATCATCGATAACCTTGATCAGCATCTTGCCGAACTGGGTCAATGCGGTTTCGTCCCTGAAAAAATCGAGGATGAGCCAGGCAGGTATCGCAAGGCTATTTTTCGTGATCCAGACGGCAATACCATCGGCTTTGACCAAGTCTCCACAGGGGAGAGTTAAGCGCTGGGGTTCTCCCAACTCGGCACGCTTGATGAGTTCGGTGGGTTAGACCTTGAGAGAGCCGCGGAATGCCCTGCCGGCATAGTAGGATTCTGCACCGTTGTGATACACAAAAACCGTGCCGTAGCGGAAATCGGCAAAGAGGGCGCCGCCGAGTTTTCTAATCTCAGCAGGGGTTACGATCCAGCTCGACGTTTTCGCATCGAACTTTCCAAGCTTCTGGAGCTCTCGATATTGTGCTTCCGTTAAGAGCTCAATGCCCATAGCCTCGGCCATGCCAACCGCGTTATTTTTGGGTTTGTTTTCTTTTCTCGACTCCCACGCTTCACGGTCGTAACACACACTTCGGCGGCCGTCAGGACTTTCCGTTGAGCAATCATAGAAAATATATTCGCTGGTCTTTTTATCAAGACCCACAACATCTGGTTCGCCGCCTGTTCTTTCCATCTCATGGAGCGACCACAGCTTTTCAGGATTCGCTTCCAACTTTGCCTGCACCTGAGCCCACTCAAGACCCCGATGGCGTTTCATATTTTTCTCGAAACGCGCAGTCAACACGCTAAGGAGTTCTTCGCGTTGCTCGGGTGACAACGTCTTTTGATTGCTGTTAGTGTTGCTCATATTTTTATATTACCCCGTTAAAGCAATCCGGCAGCGGCCGTGAAGTCAACACGCGGCACCCAAACCCCTCGGCGCCATCGTTGGGTTCGGCGGGGTAGGGGCTGGGCTGGGGGGCGTTTAGCGCCGATCAATACGGCCCCAGGAATCTTTCGCCGTTAAAGTGGATGAGATGGGTTGGATTTTCAGCCACCCATACATCTGTTTCCCAGGCAATCTCGCGCATGTAGTGAGATACAGCCGCACGCGTGGCAAAGGCCGTGACGTAGACCAAACCGGCGCTGCAATCAGCAAAGAGTTCGGCCAATTCATTGTGCCGTTTGATATTGATCGGCCCATGACTGGTCACGGCTTCAATGACGACGAGCCAATTGCGCTCGGTGTAATGGACAACGACATCCGGCATTTTGCCATGCTCATGAAGGGTGATCCCAAGTTTGGCAAATGCTTCGACCTCCATGCCCTGCATTTTCTTGCCGGCATCCCCAACATACAACACCGTTCCGCCAGGCGTAAAGCGCGGACAAAATATCTCAATAATTTGTTTGATCAGGACATTCTGGCCACCACCACTCAATTGAACGGCACTACCATCCGGCAACCTGACCGGTATCAACTTCATTTCACGCTCATGCGCCTGCAGAGCCTGAATTCCTTTATTCTTTGAGAAGTAGTCGGCCAATTGTTCGTCCCATGCCGACGCGCCATAGGTGCGCAACAAGGCCAGAGCGGCAGGCTCAATTTGATAACGATTGGCAGGGCTGTTTGTAGGCCGCTGGGGATCATCAGGGTTGTGCAACACCAGGCCGGCCTGCACAAATTGATGCATGGTGAAACGGCGAAACGTTTCGCGTGTGTTGGGCGCATAGTGTGCGTTGTAATGCTCTCGCACATAGCTCATGATCTCGGTAATACCCAGCAGCGAAGCCGATGCATCTGTCCAGGAAGTTTGAGGTTTCAAATTGAGCAGCGCCAACAAGGTTAAGGCCGAGCGCTCATTGTGTTGCTCACGCGGCAGATTCAATGCCTTGAGCACTTCCAACGCCTCATTGATGCGCAAATTAATCCTGGATTTTTTCCCGCTGGTTCTAGGCATAGCTTGTTGATTTATTTTGAGAGATTCGGACACGAGCCGATCAATCTCGGGCTGCGCCGGCAGCGTGTTACCCAGATGTGCGCCCAGCATTTGAAGTTGTTGATGTGTTGGGTAGCGCAACTTGCGCAGATCAGTTGCATTCACCTGGGTATGTCCATTGAACTGACGGAAATATTGATCCACCATCGTCGTGTTCAAATACAGCATTAGGCCTTTGGCCAGAGTTGAATCTAGACCATGGCCGTCTTCATGGTAGTAGTTCAAATGGTTCTCAAAACCCACAAATGAAATAGGTTTATCGGATTTGATTTGAGCAGGATCATAAAGCGCGGCCACCACTCGCTTCAGCTCTTCTTTGGCGCTAAACCGGCGCACCAACACATAGGGCTCCGACGGCACCAGCAAATCTTGCGTGTCGGCACTATGCACGATTGCATTCGGCTTTCGTGCCGCTGCAGAAGGCCAACGAACAAATCCGTCCACAATATGCAGTGGATAAATCAGAGGCACCGTTTCACCTTGAATCGGCCAGTCGCGCAAAGCCGCTTTGGCCCGAAAGTCCACCACGCGGCCGGTGGAAACGGTCAATCCCAAATCACTCAAGCTGCACGGCATCGCTTCAATGTGTTCACGCGTCGCTTCGGCTTCCGCATCCGGCGTCACATGAATAAACAATTCGGGATCATCGGCGCGGACAATTTGAGCGTGCTCCACATGCCGTTCGCTGATCGGCCCATATGGATCGTCACTGGTTGAAATAAGGGTCTGGGTTAAATCACGCGCATTCGTGCGCTTGAGCTTGAAAAGAATATTCTCTTGCAACACGGCGTCATCGCCAAACACACGGCTGCGCGATTCATACACATGAATATGTTCAAACCGTAAATCTTTGAGCAGCGCCTTGCGAAGGGG
>JBBQST010000144.1:0-9741 GCA_038213625.1 Thermoflexales bacterium | reverse complement strand
GTTCCGCCAGCCGTTGGGGGTGGTGGCAGCGATTACGCCCTTCAATTTCCCCGGCATGATCCCCATGTGGTTTCTGCCCTATGCGCTGGCAACCGGCAACTGCTTTATCCTCAAGCCCAGTGAAAAAGTTCCGATGACGATGAACAAGTTGATGGTGCTGGTGGAGCAGGCCAAGTTTCCCAAGGGCGTGATTCAGGTGGTGAACGGCGACAAGGAAGTGGTCGACGCCATTCTCGATCACCCCGGCATCCGCGCCATTAGCTTCGTGGGCAGCACCAATGTGGCGAAATATATTTACAGCCGCGGCACGGCCAACGGCAAGCGTGTGCAAGCTCAGGGCGGCGCGAAGAACCCCATCGTCATCATGCCCGATGCCGACATGGAGACGACCACGCGCATCGCCGCCGACTCGGCCTTTGGTTGCGCCGGCCAGCGCTGTCTGGCGGCCAGCGTCGGCATCACCGTCGGCAGCGCGCACAACGAATTTTTGGAGCAACTGGCCGACGCAGCGGCCGGTCGCAAAGTGGGCTACGGCCTGGACAGTGCCACCCAGATGGGGCCGGTGATCACCCAGGAAAGCAAAGCGCGCATCGAGAAGCTAATCGCGCTGGGCGAGAGCGAGGGCGCGAAAGTAATCGTGGATGGCCGCAACAAAAAAGTGAGCGGTTACGAGCACGGCAACTTCGTGTTCCCCACCGTGCTGGATGCGGTGCCGCAAAACAGCGAACTCTCGCGCACGGAAATCTTCGGGCCAGTGTTTAGTTTGATGCACGCCGAGACGATTGAGCAGGCGATTGCGCTTGTAAACGATCGCGCATACGGCAACGCCGCCAGCATCTTCACCAGCAACGGCGCCACGGCCCGCCAGTTTCGCTACGAGGTGAACAGCGGCAACGTGGGCATCAACATTGGCGTGCCCGCACCGATGGCCTACTTCCCGTTTAGCGGCTGGCGCGAGAGCTTCTTCGGCGATCTGCACGCGCAGGGCTTCCACGGCATCGAGTTCTACACCGAGACCAAGGTGATCATTGAGCGCTGGCCGAAGGAGTGGAGCCGCAAGTTTTAGGGGAGGGGTGGCTGGCAGATGGCGATTAGCTGCTAGTAGCCAGCCGCCAACTGCCAATAGCTATTCCTCACGGCTTTGCATCGAGCAAATGTATGTTGGTTGGTCGCAGCACGCCGGGTGCCTGTTCTTCGGTGACGGCGATGGCGCTGACTTCGCCAAGCGGCACCGGCACCACGATGTTGGTCTTGATGTGCCCTTGCGCATCGACCTGGAATGCGCCGCCGGTTTCGGTGGGCTGGCCGGGGCGGGCAAACCACAGTTGATAGGTTCGGTCGGTGGCCAGTGGCGGCAGACCCGACACATCCAGCTCGCCCGTTTTTAAGCCGGGAGCAATGTAGAGGCGGGCACGAGCTTCGGGCGCGCCGGTGCCGGCCAACACAAACACCTGCCCATTGGTGCGAATGGTTTGCTGCACACGGTTGAGCTGCTGTTGCAACTGCACGTTCCAGAAGACAAGCGCAAATGCCACGGCCAGACTTGCGAAAGCCAGACCGATACGTTGTGGCCGTAGCGATTGTTTGAAGCGTTGCCACCCCGTCAAGGGTGCCGGCTCGCTGGCGCGCGCGGCGCGAACGCGGGCCATGATTTTGCCGCGCGCATCGGGTGGCGCGGTTGATGGCCGAAAGTGGGCTAAAAGCCCGTAAAACGCGGCTATTTCAACCTCACAAGACCGATTCAGCTCAGGGCGGGCCGGTGGCGGCCAACCGGTTGAATCGCGCGTTTACGGCCAGCGCGCCGAACCAGAAGTGGGTGGGCGATGTCACCTTCATCGCCACGCAAGAAGGCGAGCCTCGAAGGCTGGTTGTATTTGGCGGTGTGGATGGATTTATTCAGCCGCAAAATCATTGGCTGGGCGATGAGTGAGTGGTGCGATGCACAATTGGTGATGACGGCGCTGTGCATGGCGCAAGCCGACCCCGGCGTGTTAGTCCACTCCGATCGCGGCAGCATCTACGCCAGTGCCGATCATCGCAACCTGATCGAGACCTTTGGCTTTTTGCAAAGCATGAGCCGCAAGGGTAACTGCTGGGACAACGCCGCAATGGAATCGTTCTTCAGTTCTCTCAAAATTGAGCAGGTTTATGCCCAGGAGGTGTATCTGACTCGCGCCATCGCCCAGACCGATTTATTCGACTACATCGAGGTGTTTTACAATCGCCAACGCCTCCATTCATCGTTGGGCTTCAAAAGCCCTGTTCAATTCGAATTTATTCATGCACTGTCTTAACTACCTCTCCACTAAATCGGGGGAGGTCCACAATCAAAATTTCGGAGGTCAATCATGTTCAACCTAATATCCTCGCGCGCAAAGCAAATTGTGCGTGTTGCGGCCACCAGCGCCGCGCTCGTCGGCCTGTCCCTTAGCGCTGCTCCTGCATCGGCTCAGATGTCTTCCCAGACTATCTACGTCATCACCTCGGCCAATCGGCTCGCCTCGTTCTCGACCATAGATATCTGCAAACTGTTGTCTGATCGGCCCGTGAAAGGCTTGCAGGCCGGCGAGCAAATTCTGGGCATCGACTTTCGCCCGGCCAACGGCATGTTGTATGCGCTGGGCAGCTCGAGCCGGCTGTATACGCTGGATGTGAAGAGCGGCCAGGCCACAGCCATTGGGACGCGGCCTTTTAGTGTGACGCTGAGCGGCAGTGCATTTGGCTTCGACTTCAACCCGGCTGTGGATCGCATTCGCATCACCAGCAATTCCGGGCAAAACCTGCGCGCACATCCGGATACCGGCGCTATCGCAGCCGTGGATGGAAATGAGGTGTATGCCGGCGGTGCACCCGTAAAGCCACAGGCTGTGGGCGCGGCCTATACCAATCCCGACACCGATCCTGCTACACCCATCGCGCTGTACATCGTCGACTCGGTGTTGGACATGACGGCGCTGCAAAACCCGCCTAATGATGGCGTGTTGAACATCGTCGGGGTGATGAACTTGAACGCGACCAACCTGACCGGCTTCGATATCGCCAAGTCCGGCACTGCCTATGCGGCTGTGTTGCGCGGCGACATTGGCACCGACACCGACCTTGATCTGGATGCTCAGGCGGCTGGCTCCACTGAGAGTGGATTTGGCCGGGCCTGCGGCACCTCGCGCCTGGTCACGGTGAATTTGAGCAGCGGTGTCGCGACCGAAGTCGGCACCATCGGCACTCGCTCACCCGTGCGCGGGCTGGCCGTGCCGATTCAATAAGCAAAACGGACTGTGTTCATGTGAAATAAACCGCTCAAGGCTTATCACGGCCTTGAGCAGTTTTTTGTGCTGAGGTGATTAAATACAACAACAGACGAATTAAGTTGCTGCCAATCGGAAGCGTATGGTTGTGCCGGTTCTTGTCCCCTCAAAGGTGCTTTCAACTTCTAAATGGCTCTGGTGATTTCGTAATATTTCTTCCACAATGGCGAGCCCCAGACCAAACCCATCCTTATCGCGGCGCACCCGATATAGACGCTGGGTTAGGTAAGGCAAATGCTCAGCAGGAATACCTGGGCCAGTATCTTGAATCTCGCAAATCACATATCCTGATTCAGCGCGTAGCCGCAAATTGATGTTGTCGCCGGCACGGCAATACTTCAAAGCGTTATCCAATACATTGATAAAGACCTGCAATAACTGTTCGGGGTGACCTGATACCCGTGGAATGGCCGTTTCAGTCACGAGCTCGATGCCAATCTGGCGATCTTCGGCGACCAGCGCGACCCGGCTCAATGCATTGTCGGCAACCAGCACCACGTCGATAAGACGCATATCGCCAGGGCCGGTTGCTTCGAGGCTGGCCAGCAGCGTCATTTCCTGCACCAAATGACTGGTATGCCGAACTTCGCGGTGAACCAACTCTAATGAGGCTTCACGCGTATCCGCAGCAAATTCGGCTGAACGTGCAATTTGTAGATGTGACAGCATGACCGTGAATGGGGTGCGCAATTCGTGCGAGAGGGTGCTGATGAAATTGCGAATTTCCGTTTCAGATCGTCTTTGTTGGCTGAGATCAAGCAGGTATGCTGTCGCTAATGTATTGCCATGTCCGACGACCCAACAGATTAGCGTCTTTCCATTTGCCAACGAAAGCGTGGTTTGCATGGGCTGAGCATGCATCGTAGATCGTGCGGCTGCTTGCAAATCGCCCAACAACTTGTGCTGCTCGGTTAGCAAGGGAGTCGGATTTGCTTGAACGCCATCGGCTTTCGCACTTTGCAGCGCCAGTACAAATTTGTTTTGGTAGAGAATTCCGACCTTATCTTTGTACAGTAGCAGTCCAAATGGAGCGTCATCAAAAACCTGGTGCGTGTTTTGATCCCGCGTTAAATAGCCTTTGCGGCCGGCACGATGTGCTGTGAATGCGCTAAGTAAAGCGATAGCCGTGATTAGACTGATTACCAGGAGTACTAAAAGTTTAATGTCAAAGACGAGCATGTGGCGTCACTCTATCCGAGGAGATACTAGCCGGTACCCATATCCGCGTACCGTAGTGAGCAATTTTGGATCAGACGGATCCACCTCAAGTTTTGCGCGTAACCGTTGCACATGCATATCTACTGTGCGCGTATCTACTGTGTTTTCGTACCCCCAAACTTGACGCAAAAGTGTTTCTCGGCCAAATACCTTGCCGGGTTGCATGAGAAGCACACGCAGCAGTTCATACTCTTTGGGAGCGAGTGGGATGGATTTGCCGGAGATTTCAACACGATGATCGGCGTCCCATAAACTGATGGAGCCGCAAGTAAGCGGGAGCGGTGTGCTTTGGGTAGTTCGTCGCCCATCTAGTAAGCGAAACAAAGATCTAACTTGTGCCAACAATTCATCGGGTTCGAACGGCTTGGTGATGTAGACATCGGCACCCAATTCCATGCCCACTAGTTTATCGGTCAGTTGGTCGCACGCAGTGAGCATGATGACAAGTGTGTAATTTGGTTTATTGCGAATGTGATAGCACACGCCGTAGCCATCAACAGCAGGCAACATCACGTCCAGCAGCACCATGTCGTAAAGGGCATTGTCGAACTTGCGAATGGCTTCGTGCCCGTCCATTGCACTATCGGTCGAGTAGCCAGCTTGCATGAGTAATGTCGCCAATGCCGAGGCAATGGCGGGCTCATCTTCCACAATCAAAATACGTGCGTCTTTCATCGGGCTCTTGTGCTTTGTAAACAAATCAGTTTCTTAAAAGTGCGTCAAAGTCATCAGCGGCATCGGTCAACATACCCACCCGTTTGGTGAGGCTGTATAAATCCCATTGCTCATCCGAGGGTAGTCCATCCATGAACCAACATAGTGCATGCACTTGTGGCTCGGCGTTTATTTCATCCAACGCATGAGCCAGCCAGCCTTTTGGGTAGTTTTGCGCTGGCGGAGTTTTGGTGTCGGGTGTGAATGTGTTTGTAGATGTGATGTATGCGGGCAGGCCGCGCATGGACTCAAAATGGTTGATGATGGCGAGCCAGTCTTGATAGATGCGAAAGCCTGCTTGCGCACCGTTCCATTCTTTGCGCGCCAAATCCAGATTGGGTTCATGTGCAGATGCGTCCGCATGTAAACCTGGACTGTCGGGCCGGCCTGGTGCTTGCAACGCAAAGCCATCGGGCGCAAGAAATGGTTTGCCGTTCATGGACTTGGTCTTGGCAACTGCATCCAACGCGGCCACCAAGGTATTCATGTAGTTCAACCAGGGTGCATCGGTTTGCCAAATCCGGCTACCAGTCTGATCCAGATTAAACGGCCGCACTGGCCCAACCAGAACTCGAACCTGTGTGTTAATTGAGCGCACGGTCTCGATCACGTTATCTCGCGCGCGAACGTCAATGCCATAGCCGCTGAATAGGCGCGCATACCACTCCGGCGTGACTTTGTTATTCGGGGCCTTGCTATTGCTGCCGTTATCGTTGTAGCCGCTGCCAATAATCAAACCATACACATCTCGAAAACGTGCATCACCCGCAAGACGATGCATGAATTTGAGATAGGCGTTCAGCGCTTCATAGTCATCCAGGGGCGGAATGCTTTGCCCGCGATCGTAATCCACGCGCAGCAACACACGCAGCCCTTGTTTTGTAGATTCCATCACGCGCTCGGCCACATGATCCAACATCCAATAGTCATCGGGTTTGTCGGCCAGGGCATAGGTCAGCTCTACGTTCCAACCGGCGCGGCTATGCCAGTCTCGTGTCGACATGGCAAACACCAGGCCGAGTTTGGTGGGCTGGCGAGGTGGGCGTGCCGCTGGCGTGAAGCTGGGATTGGACGACTGCAATGTTCTACGCCACCACTCGATACACCCCACATCGCAACTGTGAAAAGCGACCAGCTCGGCGGGCTGGTCTGTTTGAAGCAACGGTAATTGCCATTCCCATTGCCAGTTTTTTGAGGGGATTTGCTGCCAGGTCGGGCCTTCTTGTAACCAACGATGATTGAGATAGAGCTTGATGTGCGCCCAACCGATGGGGTCCTGCACACGCACGATCAACCCGCTGGCTACATTGCCGTTGGGCGAGAAGGACACGGTGGGGAATGAGGGTTGCTCAACGCTCAGATCACCCATCACCAGCGAGACTTTGCCTGGGCTGGGCGTAAACCAAAACGCCGTTGCCGCCACAAGGACGACAACGGCGATGAGTGCGTTGCGAATAGGTTTACCAAGCATGGGACATATTACATCACTGGGATGGCAGTAAACAATTAGCCTACATTCATACGGATTTGAGATGCATGAATGATGAAGGCCGCAATGGACGTTAACAGTGCCAAAAGGTGGTAGCGGGACTTTTCAAGCAGCATTTGCCGGGCTAGTGCGATTGTCGCCATTGCTGAAAAAACAAAAGGCGCTATCGCGATGCCAAGCGTTAGCAAGAAACCGAAAGTTGTATCTGTAACCGACCCTGGCAAAGTGCGAACGAGGGGCATTGCGAGCAGTGCGGCCAATAACACAATCGTGACATGCAAATTCACATTGGTGTGGAGAGGTTTGGATGTACGTGCTTGCCAGAGTAATCCCCCTGCCATCAAAAGGCACGGACACAATAAAAATAAGACGATCTTCATTAATGGACTTAATGCTCAAAAATATAGAATTTAAGGGGCAGTCTCTACCTTAAACGGAATCAACTGTGTTGGGTCACATACGAGAGGTTCGTCGTCTCTCTCATAAGTAATCCAGCCTGGAGGGGGTCGTTTGGGATCTCGGAATAAGCCACTCGGATATTGCCAACTGCCAGTATTTACTGAAACTGTGTCAAAGATTGAGTAGGCTTCGTTGTGTCCGGCGCGCATTTGAAAAGTGACTAGCGCGTGCTGTCCATCCTCAAAATTTAATCTCGTATGCATATTTACAAACGCCCACGGCGAATACCCAAGAAATTCAACCCGCTCGATCTCATAACCTATAACCAAACTTCTGGAGAGAGAAGGGTATGTTGAGTTGCAAGCACGCAGGGTTGCATCCATAAAATACTTCAGCGACGGTTCAGGACGATCTAGAAATATGCCAGGTGGAGGCGCATCTATTCTGGGATCATATTGGTAGTAACCGCTGAACAATGACCAGATAAAGTTTGGCGGAGAATGAAAACTGTAATGGCCCAACAAAAATAAAAGAGCCGACATGGCAATTACTGCAACTCCAATTCCAAATGTCAATGGTTTGTTTTGATTTAGATGGTTCATACCCCTGAATGATAATCGGCCATAGGTTAAATGTTTTTGTGTGAAAGAACCGGTGGCAAATCAGAATAATAAGGTCATCACTAATGGGAGAGCAAGAAGATAGAATAAGTATGCGGCCATTGCACCTAAATTAATATTTAGTGAATGGCGTTCCCACGATTGAATTGTGTTGCGCTTGGGTCGCTTCCAAACAGATAGCACAATTCCCAGAAGCGATAATACGGGCACACTGAAAAACGCACACGCAAACAGGTTTGGCGAAAAAAATTCGTTTGCACCTGCGTTATATCGATTCATCAATGACACCACTGTGAGAAAAATGCAAAATGTTGCTGATATGCAACCAAGGATGATAGGCAAATACCCGACTTCCGCGCTGAGCTTTTTAGTATTCATCTATAGTTTCTCCGTATGCAAATGTTCGTCATCGGCTTCACAATGTGAATTTGATTTGGATTGTGAAGCCGATGCAAAGATTACCCTGTCATGGATTGCTCAAGTTAACGAGACAACTTAAGTCCATTTTGGATATATGCTGTTCCGAGCCAGTTAATTGATGTTTCGCCAACACAGGCATAAACGGTTGAACTCCAAGTGTAACCTGAACCATTTACACCGAAGCCGTAATAGGTCAGCATAAGATCGATCAGTGGGTAATTCAAGCTTCCAAAGCTACGTATCGCATCTGGATTAGATGCAGAGGATGGAAAGTTGTAGACGAAAATGGCATCTAGATCAGGATCAAAGGAACCATCACACCAATACCGATCCCGCCAAAATGAGCTTGCGTTGACAAGGTTGTACGCCGTAAATGGAATTCGTTCAAGCCATTGTGTCCAAGCGCCACTTCCACTGGTCAAATTGGTTGAAACGCCTCCCTGTACTTTGCGAGAAATCTGCGGGCGGTAGTCAAGTGGGATTAACTCGATGGGGCGATCTGTATTGGCCGCAGTGAGGCGAAAATCTTCTGTAATCTTCTCAAGCGAGATGTTTGCATATCTGATGACTTGTGGGAAGAGTTGCTTCTTTTCATCATCACGAAGCGACCAGTAACAATTGAGCACCCACTCAGGTTGATTCTTCACTGCAAGTTGTTTTGCGATTGTGTCCAGGTCACATGTATTGCTTTGAGCATGAGACGCTGTTGGTAACAACAGAGCAATCAACAATGCACATGACAGTGCAATTGCGCGGCTGTTACACAAGGTTGTGACGATTTTCTTATCATTCATGACTTATCTCCTTTAATATGTTTTCTTCCTGTAGAAGGCTAAATCAAGATAAGTTCATCATCTGAGACGGATGTCACAGTTGTGTAAACGTTGTGTCACAATCTTGTGTATAGAGGCTTTGCAGATAACAGTATTGAGAAGTAAGCACTGCAATGCTGAAGGATCATGAATTTGGGAAACGCTACCGATGCACTGGAATATGCGATGAAGCACACGGCTCACAGCTCTAACTTGGTCCGCAAGTGGTTTTTAGTTGCCTGCCGTCGCCTCAACATCAAAAATCACATCGCTGGAGTCCATCTCATTGAGCCAAAAATGCACCCGTAAGCGCCATGCGCCGGCTTTGAGGATGAAGGGCTGGCTGGCTCGATATGCGCCGTTCGCATAGGCATTCAGATCGACCTGCAACACATCGCCGGCATTGCCCCCTTCGGCGGGTGAGACGAACAGGGTGGGTGTGATCGGCACGATCTGGCCGCCTGGCTTGATGCCCACGACCAAAATGGTGATCACCTCGCCGGCGCGCACCGGGTAGGGCTGGAGCGCGACATTGATCTGGGTGCCGCTGATGACCTGGACGCCTCGGCCGCCTGCATCAAGCTGCATCAGCATGTTGTCGAGCGAGACATTGGCCTGCGTTGGGTCGGTGGCCGCGGCCATTAAACTTTGGCGTTGAAGCTGAGCGTTCAGCGCCACCGCAATGGCCAGAAGCACCACAAATGCGGTGGCACTGATCAGGATGAAGCGAAGGGCGAGACGCGGCGTCATGAGGCTGTGTAATG
>JBBQST010000143.1:0-9748 GCA_038213625.1 Thermoflexales bacterium | reverse complement strand
CTTGAACAGGATGACCGAGGCCACCAGCGGCACCAGCGAGGGCATGAAAAACAACGTGCGGTAAATCGTGATGCCGCGCAACTTGTTATTCAGCAGGATGGCCAGAAACATGCTGCCGATGACGCTGAGCGGCACGCTGAGGCCGGCGTAATAGGCTGTGCGCAACAACGACGACCAGAACAGATCATCCTGAGTGAACATGTCTACATAGTTCTTTAAGCCGATGAACGTGGGTGGGCTGATGACGTCGTATTTGGTAAAGCTCAAATACAGTGAGTACAGCCCCGGCCCGACGAACAGGCCAAAGAAACCGATCAACCACGGCGTCAGGAAGAGATAGCCGTAGAGGTTGTCGCGCCGGCGTGCGGCGCTGGAGCGTTGATGTTTGCCGGTGCGCTGGCTGGTTTTGGGGGTGAGAGAGGGAGAAGTAGGAGTCGTGTTTAGCATCACTCCAGAAATAAAGATCAGGCTTTGCCCGAGCCCGTGCCGTGCGCAAAGCCTGATCGCAACTAACTCATACAGGACTTACGCGAATGGCTAACCTGAGCGCAAGACCCTTTGGGTGGCGCACTTCGAATCTGGGCGAATTTGTGCATAAGTGCGCCACCCGAAGGGTCTGAGTTGTGTTGCTGCGTAAGCCCTGTCAAACTCAAATGCGGATTTGATAGACCGTTTAGGCGGGTTCCATATCCAGCACTTTCTGGATGTTGTCGTGCAAATCCTTCAAACCCTGCTCGAAGGGAATGTTCTCGTTGGGGTCCATCATCTTGGTGCCCCAGTTGCTGCACGCGTCGTTGTATTCGCGGCCGCGTGAATTGGCCGGCGCATGGGCGATGATGCCGTTCTCCAGGTTGGGGATGAACCACTCATGAATGGCGTCCTTCTTGATCAACTCGGCCACCACATCGGGCCGCACAAATGCACCCTGGCCGCCGACCAGATTGAAGCCCAGCGAACCTTCCGTATCGGTGATGTGCTTGAGGAATTGGTATGCCACGCCAGGGTTCTGGCTGGTCTGGAGGATGTTCCAGGTGCCGCCGCGAATCTGTGAGGGAGCCTTGCCGTCGGTGCGCATCGGCAACAACCCCTGCGCCACTTCGCCCTTGGCTCCGCCGGTAATCGCCTTCTTGTAGTTGCGCACATCCAGCGAGCCACCCCAGCGCATGATCACTTTGCCGTCCACCTGAGCCGCCACCATATCGGCCATATCGGCCGGGCGCGGCATGATCTTCTCTTCCACGGCCAGCTTATAGGCCCAGCGCAACGCATCCTGCGCCTTGGTATCGGTCGCCAACAACGACTTCTTGCCCTCGGCGTCGATCAGATCAGAGTTAAAGGCGCGGGTCAATGTAACCAGGTGACCTTCATCGTAGGTCGTGGCGAGGCCAAAGACGCTGTCTTTCTGATACAGCTTGCGCGCCCACTCGGCGTAGGTGTCCATCGAAGTTTCATGCGCGGTCGGATCAGGCAACGTCAAGCCAGCCTCTTTGAAGGGAATCGCATTGATCACCATCGTGTCCTGGCCGGCCCAGCCCCAGCTCGGCAACCCATACAGCTTGCCATTCACCCGCTGCAGATTCATGAACTGCTCATACCACTGCGTCAGATCGGTGTTATCGGCCTTCGCCAGATCGTCTAATGGCGTGATGATGCCCTTGTTGATGGCACGCCAAAAGTGAAAGTGCGAAGGATCGAATGCGATGACATCGCCCAGATCTCCGGCCGCAAACTGGGCATACATCTTGCCGTAGTTGTCTTGCTGGGAAGCGCCGGTCAGGGGGCGAAACTCAATCTCGACGTTGGGATTCTTCTCGGTGAAGGTCTTGATGCGCTCTTCGTTCCAGCCCGTGCCGGGAGCGCGGAAGGTGTCCCACTTCAGGCTGACTTTGCCACCGGCGGGTGCCGTGGTGGGTGCAGCGGCTCCACTGGTGTTGGCCGCAGGTGCGGCAGCGGGAGGCGCGCAGGCCGCAAGGGCACCGGCGACCGTAGTCAAACCAATCGTCTTCAAAAGCTGGCGTCGCGAAATATTTTTCGTCATGGCGATTTTACTTTTCTGGGCATACAGAATGGGAGCCAAATACGGCAGCCGCAAACGGCAAAGCACACTCTACATGCAAGTCATCGATTCGAATTGAACAAGTAAAAAAAGAGTATAGATGACCGATTTTTTATTGTCAAAAACACATTCACCCGAAGACATCAGCTGCTAGCGGACCTAAAAACAGACATGGCAATAACCGCACGGGAGGCGAGTGAGAGCTCCATCTCAAATGGGTGGTTGAGGTTGTGTCGAGGCCGTGATTGAATCTAACTGGCTCAAGTTTATCGGGCGCACCGTCCGGCAAAACCCGCATGCTTGCGGTATAATCGTTCGGCTTTACTCAGGGACAGGTGCTGCATTGCGATCGTGCCTCTGCTGCTACGTGCTTGCGACAACCCACTTCAGGCGTTTTTGGACGCCTCAAGATCACAAGATCATTGGTTTAGCTTAGCGCGCCGGGCTTGCAGGTTGTTTGCCGATGTGTGCAATAAAGCAGTTTGAGGCAGCAATCTAGCAAGTGAAAGGAAATTTAAACCATGCCAAAGCGTACTTACCAACCTAAAAAGCGCCGTCGCGTGC
Source organism: Thermoflexales bacterium (assembly GCA_038213625.1). Lineage (GTDB taxonomy): Bacteria > Chloroflexota > Anaerolineae > J036 > Brachytrichaceae > JANMVQ01. The sequence goes on along the minus strand of JBBQST010000143.1, from coordinate 7,128 downwards.
GCGTGCACGGCTTCTTGCAGCGCATGCAGACCAAGGGCGGCCGCAAAGTGCTGAATGCACGGCGCGCCAAGGGTCGTGTCAAGCTGACGGTCAAGGCCAACAACCACGTCAAGCAGATCGACTGGAATGCCGTTTACTCGCCGGCCAAGAGCAAGCGCGGCACCGAAGGCAGCAAATAGGCGCACTCCACTCGAAGGCCTGGAACTCCAAATTCTGACAACAGCGTTTGGGGTTCCAGGCCTTTGTTTTGATACTTGCTTCACTTGTGCTGAGCAAACTTCGTGTTGGGACGACTTCGCACCGCAGCCGACTTTGAACAGGTGCGCGCCCAGGGCGGGCGTTGGCGCGGCAAACTGTGCTTGATGAATGCGGCACCGCAGGTTCCGCCGGCACCGCAGGTCTCGCCCGAAGTCACCGGCTCAGTTTCGTCACACGCATCGCAAGTCTCATCAACCACTGCCACAGCCGTTCAGCCGGCACTCACCCGCGTTGGCTACATTACCTCCAAGAAAGTTGGCAAGGCCGTCAAACGGAACCGCGCACGGCGACTCATGCGCGAAGCCATGCGACATCTGGCGGACTCCATCGTAGAAGGATGGGATATTGTGCTGATTGCGCAACCCCGGCTGGTCGCAGCCCGGCCGCGCATGCAAGATGTGAAGGATGAGCTGAAATGGCTGCTCGGACAAGCGAAGTTAATCACCCCAACACCCGTCTTACCACTGGCCCAACCAAGCCCGATGAATCGGCCGACAATACGTTCGTCGGGGAGTCCGAATCCATCGATGGGGAGTCTGTCGCCGAGCACCTCGCCACACGCTCCATCCCCGGCAAAGTCATGATCGCGGCCATTCGCTTTTACCAGCGCACAATTTCGGTCGCGCTGCCACCCAGTTGCCGCTTTTACCCGTCGTGCAGTGAATATATGCTGCAAGCCGTGGCTCGATATGGGCCGCTCAAAGGCGGCTGGATGGGCATCAAGCGTATTTTGAGATGCCAGCCATTTTCGCCGGGCGGGTATGATCCTGTGCCATGACTCAAGACTCTTGAGTCTTGAATCTTAAGTCTTGAGTCATTCTGAAGATACCAAACTATGAAGCGACTTTCTAATCTCTCGGGCATCGCCCTGGCGGCGATTCTGCTGAGCGCGTGCGCCGGCGGTGAAGTGCCACCCACCGCCTTCCCTGGCCTCATCGTGGACGGCCCCTCAGGCTACCTGAGCAGCAACCTACATGCCTATAAATTCGATGTGACCAGCGGCGTCGAGGCCTGGCGATTCCCCAGGCAGGGCGAAACTGCCGCCGCCGAGACACCCCTGCCGGGGCCGTTTGCGGGCAGCCCCGAGCGCGTCGGCGATGTGATCGTGGTCGGTCAATCGACCGCTCATGCCTCTGGCGGCCAGATCATCAACGGCCTGCTGTTTGGCATCGGCGAGGCGGATGGCCTGGAAAAATGGCGCTTCACCAAAGCCGGCCGTGAATTCGTGGATGGCGTCACCACCGATGGCAAGCTGATCTATGCACCCAACGGCGATCACAAGCTCTACGCCCTCGACCCCGGCCAGCTTGAAGGCGGCCAGCCCAAGATTTTGTGGTCGTTCGAGACCGGCAATAAGCTGTGGGGCAAGCCACTGCTGGCCGATGGCATGTTGTATCAACCCTCGCTGGACCACCGGCTGTATGCCATCAACGCCCAATCCGGCAAAGCCACCTGGGCCCAACCGTTTCAGGCCGGCGCATCCATCGCCGCAACACCGCTGCTGACCAACGGCGTGCTGTATTTTGGCTCGTTCGATAGCAAGTTTTATGCCGTGAACGCCAATGACGGCAGCAAGAAATGGGAAACGCCGGTTGAAGGCTGGATCTGGAGCGAGGCGCTCATCGTCGGTGACACGATCTATGTCGGCAACGTGAACGGCAAGTTCTTTGCGCTGGCGCTGGAGAACGGCGCGGTGAAGTGGACGTCCGATATCGGCGACACCATCCGGGCCAAGCCGGTGCTACAGGGCAACAAGCTGTATGTCGTCAGCATGAACACCCATGTGTATGAGTTCGACATCAGCGCGCCGCCGGCTGATGGCAAGATGGACGCGAGCAAGCCGTTTAACGACAAGTTGGGCCGGCGCATGCTGTCCACACCGGCGATTGTCAATGGCCAGTTATATGTGCCACTGTTCGACGGCGACATCAAAGTGGCTGGGGTGAGTCTGGAAACGAAGGAGAAAGCGTTTCAATTCCCACCGGCCGCAGCCGCGACACCGGTTCCTTGATCCATTTGAAATCGATTCGCAATTCAATGGCGTATGGCTATCAGAAGGGGCGTGGCTTGCTGCACCCCTATCCTGGTCTAACCCAATCCCCATTTACACAAGGTAAGCTATCATCTGTAACCGCAATCACGCAGCATGCGCCACTTGTCTGTTTGAGCTTGGGTGCCTGATATTGATTCCGCCACATGCGGCATGCGTGACGATTGAAGCATAAATAATCCATGCTCGACACCTTAATTTACAACCCGCTGACCAACCTTCTGCTGCTCATCTACGAGTTGCTCTTTCACAATTACCTGCTGGCGATTGTGGTGCTGACCTTGCTGATCCGTCTGGTAACGCTGCCGCTCACGCTAAAGCAGCAATCGGCCAGCATGCGCATGTCGGCAATGCAACCGCTGGTCAAAGAGGCCCAGGCGAAATACAAGGGCGAACCCAAGAAGTTGCAGGAAGAAATGCGCCGGCTCGGCTTCAACCCGTTGTCGGGCTGTCTGCCCACGGTCATCCAATTCCCGATTCTGATCGGCCTCTACCAGGCCATCAACCGCACGCTGGCGTTCAGCCCGCTCAGCCTGCTGGAATTGGGCAAGCACATTTACGGCTTCCTGCCGAACTTGTCGCCGCTGGTGCCGGTTAACAGCACCATCTTCGGCATCTTCGATATGGGTGCCATCCCGGCGCTCAACTCGATCACCGTGATCATCCCGGTGCTGGTGGTGGCCACCACCTGGCTGAGCAGCAAGATGATGCAGATGCCGACCACCGACCCACAGCAGCAGCAGACCATGCAGATGATGAACCTGATGATGCCGATGATGATTGGCTTCTTCTCGTTGCAAACGCCGATTGGGTTGGCGACATATTGGATCGTATCCAATGTCATCGGCGTCGGCCAGTATTTCCTGCTAAAGCCGCAAATGGATGCGCTGAAGGCCAAGTATGCGACGCCGGCTGGCTCGGCTGCCGGGGCTGTGGCACTGAGCATGAAGTCGGGTTCAGACAAGCCCTTGTTTGCGCCGCCCAAAAGCAAGGTCAAGGCCAAATCATCGTCGGGCAACAAACCCGCTGCCAACAATAAGTCTGGCGGCAACAAGCCGGCCAAGAGCTAGCAAGCCGACGCAGTTGTGTAATGGCTGGGTTGGCCTAAAATTTTACGACTTAGTTGTTAGTCATTAGTCTTTGGTGATTTGTTGCGGAGAATCAGGCACAAACCAATCACTAAAGACCAATCACTAACAACTTATCTGAATCAGGAAGACGAAACCTATGGCATCCATGGAATTTGGCGCGAATGATGTTGAAACGGCCGTTGCGCAGGGATTAGCGCAGCTCAAATTGATCCGCGCCGAGGTCAAGATCGAGGTGTTGGACGAGGGCAGCCGCGGCGTGTTGGGCATAGGCTCCCGTCAGGCGCGCGTTCGGCTAACCCCGTTTGCCGAGAGCGAAGCAGAGCAAACAGCGACGCTCCGGCCCTCCAGTCCCGCGGCAGATACTGAACCCACGATCGGTGATGACGCCGGCCTGGTGGGTCACGATGAGGGCGAACATGCCAGTACTCTGCCCGTTGCAGCTTCGCAAGACGAGGATGGCGGCGACATGGGTGACGACGAGACCGAGGACACTGTCGATGATGCCAGCGACAGTGACGAAGACGCTGCCGAGTCTGAGATGGAAATTGACGGCGCGCCATTGGCCGCCTCATTGACCTACGGCGTGCTGGATCGCATGGGTTTCGGCGCAGCCACCTGCCTCAGCCGCAGCATTCTCCCCAGCGACGAGCAGGATCAGCCTGTGGTCTGGGTGGATATTGACTTTGAGCCCACGGATGAAGGCGATGAGCAGGCCGATTCGTTGCTGGCCCATCAGCAGGAAGCGCTGTATGCGCTGCAGTCGCTGGTGCAAATCATGTGGAGCCACCAGACCAAGAGCGGCGTGCGCATCACGCTCGATATCAACGGCTACAAAGCGCGCCGGCAAAGTCAGCTACAGCAGATGGCCGAGCGCATGGCCGAGCGCGTCATTGCCACGAGCCGCTCCATCACCCTGGAGCCGATGAACCCGGCCGACCGCCGCCTGGTCCACATGGCCCTGCGCGACCACCCCGACGTCTTCACCGAAAGCCAGGGCGAAGGCAGCAGCCGCAAGGTCATCATTCAGCCGAAAAAGTAATGAGTAGCCAGTAATCAGTAGGAACACGCTCACTATCTGACTACTGATTACTGGCTACTTACTACTTCCCCCCAACGATGGACTACCTCGCTATCGGCCATGTCACCGAAGATGTCTGGCCGGATGGGCGCAAGACGCCGGGCGGCACAGTCATGTATGCCTCACGGGCGGCGCGTCGGTTGATGCGCGAGGTCTTGGTGTTCACCGCCGCGGCACTTGGTTTTGACACCGCCGGCACATTTCCCGACATTCGGGTGCAACGCCTCATTACGTCGACCACGACCGAGTTCGAGAATATTTACACCCCCAAAGGTCGCGTGCAGGTGACCCGGCCGTGCGATGTAATTCTGCAACCCGCCGATGCCTTCCATTTGCGCGAGACCGCGATTATTCACCTTGCGCCCGTGTGCAATGAAGTGAGTCCGGATTTTGTCGATGCGGTTCGGCGTGATGCATTTGTGGGGGTGACGCCGCAGGGTTGGTTGCGCCGCTGGGATGCGCAAGGCCATGTGACTCAAAGCGCCTCCAATTGGACCGAGGCCGGCAAAGTGCTGGCGCGGGCCGATGCGGTGGTGACCAGCATCGAGGATATCAACGGCGATTGGTCGGTGGCGCATGAATGGGCGGCTCAAACCAAGCTCCTCGTGGTGACCCAGAGCGAATTGGGGTGCACCGCATTTGTCAACGGCCAACCCACTCAGGTGCCGGCGCCACAGGTGGTCGAGGTCGACCCGACTGGCGCCGGTGACATTTTTGCCGCTGCGCTGTTTGTGGCGCTGCAACGCGGAAATGAGCCGGCCCAGGCCTGCGCCTTCGCCTGTTGCATGGCCTCGCTCAGCGTCACCCGCCCTCAGTTGGAGGGCCTGCCCACGGCCGAAGATATCGAGCGGTGCAGTACAATCGAAAACTAGTGACTGACAGGGGTTGGCGGCCAGCGGCTAGCTGCCAGTCACCAGTCGCCAGCAACCAACCACCAGTTATGGCCTATATCTACTCCATTGCAAACCAGAAGGGCGGCGTGGGCAAAACCACCTCGGCCGTGAACCTGAGCGCCTATTTGGCGGCGAATGGGAAGCGCGTGTTGCTGGTGGATTTTGATGCCCAGGCCAACGCCACCAGCAGCCTCGGCATCAACAAAGACAAAGTCGAGGCCTCCAGCTATGAAGTGCTGCTCGGCACGGCCACCACCGCCAAAGCCACCCTCAAAAACGGCAAGCTCGGCCTCGCCATCATTCCCGCTTCACCGGCACTGGCTGCGGCCGAGGTGGAATTGGTGGGTGAGCTGGCTCGCGAGTACCGCCTGCGGCAGGCACTGGCCGGCGAGGTCGATAAATACGACTACATCCTGATCGACTGTCCGCCGTCGCTGGGGCTGTTAACTGTGAACGCGCTCACCGCCTCGACCCACGGCGTCATCATCCCGGTGCAATGCGAATATCTCGCGTTGGAAGGGCTCTCGCAATTGACGCGGACGGTGCAACTGGTGCGGCAGCGGCTGAATCCACAGATGGAGATTCGCGGGCTTATTTTGACCATGTTCGACAGCCGCACTGCGCTGTCTCAGCAGGTGGCAGCCGAGGTGGAGCGCTATTTTGCCGGCAAGGTGTTCAGCGCGCGCATCCCGCGCAATGTGCGCCTGAGCGAAGCTCCCAGCCACGGCCAACCCATCCTGACCTACGCGCCCAATTCGCCAGGCGGCATGGCCTACAAAAAACTCGCGCTCGAACTCATCGCCCAAAACGATGGCGACGGCAAGACTCCCAAACCGGATCGCGACAGCACTTTGAACGGCACACACGGCAGCAGCACCAGCGTTGCAACCACGGCTTGATCTTTATCTATGGCAAAAACGATTGGCCTGGGGCGCGGCCTGGATGCGCTCATTCCCGACAACGCGAACAACACCAATTCCAACGCCAATGCGATGGGCGGCGATGGGTTTGCGCCGGCAGACACGAGCGCGGCCGAGGCAGCGAACGGGGCCTCTACATCGGCCACGCGCAGCGGCATCGAAATCGCGATTGACCAGATTCGCCCCAACCCACATCAACCCAGACTGGTGCGCGGTTTGGAAGCGTTGAACCTGGAAGAGCTGGCGGCCAGCATCCGCGAGCACGGCATTATTCAACCGCTCATCGTCACCCGCACCCAGGGAGCCGGCCTGCCCTACACCTTGATTGCCGGCGAGCGACGCTGGCGGGCTGCGCAAGTGGCCGGGTTACAGCATGTGCCGGTGGTCATCAAAGAGTCCACACCGCAGCAGATGCTGGAGATTGCGCTGATTGAGAACATTCAGCGGCGCGACCTGAGCCCGCTGGAAGAGGCCGCGGCGTATCAGCAACTCATGAATGATTTTGGCCTGACACAGGAGATGGTGGCCGAACGCGTGGGCAAGAGCCGGGTGACAGTGACCAACACCGTGCGGCTGTTGAAGTTGCCGGGCCAGATTCAGGCCGCATTGATGCAGGGCACCATTTCCGAAGGCCACGCCCGCGTCCTGCTGACCCAGGGCATGACGGTGGATTACCAGTTGGCCGGCCTCGACGAAATTGTTCGGGACGCGCTGAATGTGCGGCAAACTGAGGAGATGGTGCGGCGTTATCTGGCCCCACCGCCGCAACGCTCGGCAAACCCATCGCCCCAGAAGAACGAGTGGGCCGGGGCAAAGGAATACGAGAGCAAGCTGCGCG
>JBBQST010000142.1:0-9771 GCA_038213625.1 Thermoflexales bacterium | reverse complement strand
TCGCTGATCTTCCTGGCCGGCCTCAAGGATATTCCGGGCGATCTGCTGGAGGCAGCCTCAATTGACGGTGCCAACTCCTGGCAGCGCTTTTGGAAAATTACGATTCCATTGCTGACGCCGGTGATTTTGTACAACCTGGTCATGGGCATCATCGGCTCATTTCAGGTGCTGGGCGCGGCGTTTGTCATCGGTGGCACCACGGGCCGGCCACAGGAGGCGCTGCTGATGTATATGGTGCATCTGTATCGCACCGCCTTCCGCTATTTCGATATGGGCTATGCCTCGGCCATGGCGGTGGCGCTGTTCATTGTGATCCTGGGTGCAACACTGCTCATCTTTCGCTCCACTCGCAGTTGGGTGTTCTATGAGTCGGAGGGTCGTTAGATGAGCACGAGTGTCAAACGGGAAGCGCCAGCGGCAGTATCAGGTCCCATGCGTTCGCCCACGTCTTCATCCGCCGCGCACATCACGCCGCAACGGCTGCGGGCGTTGATCTCGCACGTGCTGCTGGCTTTTCTGGCCGTCATCTTTCTGGTGCCGTTTTACTGGATGTTCATCTCGTCGCTCAAGACGAACCAGACCATGTTTAGCAACCCAATTGTGTGGTTGCCGTCGGTGTTGCATTGGGAGAACTACGCGAGCGCGATCAACTACCCAGGTTTCCCCTTCCTGAAGTTTTTGTGGAACAGCACCTATTACGGCCTCGGCGTCACCATCGGCACAGTCGTGTCCTGCTCGATGGTGGGCTATGCCTTCGCCCGCCTGAAGTTCCCATTTCGCAATGCACTGTTTTATGTGACCGTGGCGACGCTGATGATTCCGTGGGTGGTGACATTTATTCCCACCTTTATTCTGTTCAAGGAAGTTGACACACTCCTAAATCCTGTGGGTATCAAAGTCCTCGGCACCTATTTGCCGCTCATTGTGCCGGCCTTTGGTGGCAACGCGTTCTACATTTTTTTGATGCGCCAATTTTTTATGGGGCTGCCGAATGAGCTGTCGGACGCGGCGCATGTGGATGGGGCAGGGGAGTTCCGCATTTTCTGGCAGATCATGCTGCCGCTGGTCAAGCCGGCCATCATGGTGATGGCTGTATTTACCTTCCTGGCCACCTGGCACGACTTTTTTGGCCCGCTGATCTATGTGTCCGACAACAGCCAATATCCACTGTCATTGGGCCTGTATGCCTTTCGCGCCCAACGCACCACGGAGTGGGCCTTGATGATGGCGGCGTCTACATTGGCGACAGTGCCGTTGATCATCATTTTCTTCTTTACCCAGCGCTATTTCCTGGAGGGCATCAAGCTGACTGGGTTGAAGGGTTAAAACAGAATTCAATCCATTAAAAACGAAACGATGAAAACATCTAACTTGATATTGACCGATGATCAAATCGCATTCTTTCATCGGGAAGGCTATCTATCGTTGCCGGCGCTGACCACGCCCGAAGAAGTGGCCGATCTGTGCGCGGTGTATGACCGCATGTTCGAGACCAAGGCTGGCCGCAGTGAGGGGAATCACCTGGACCTGACTACGACGGATGAGGATGATCAGAAGGAAGAGGGGCTGCCACAAATTCTGAGCCCATCGCGCTATGCACCCGACCTCATCGACACGTTGTTGCGGGCGAACGCCGCGGCCATCATGCAGCAATTGCTCGACCCCGAGGTTGACTTTCGCGGCGACCATGCCATCCGCAAACCCGCTCACACCGGCGCGGCCACGCCCTGGCATCAGGATCAGGCCTATGCCTCACCCGACCGCGATTACAACGAGGTCAGTATCTGGGTGCCGCTGCAAGAAGCCACGCTTCAAAACGGATGCATGCACTTTGTGCCGGGTAGCCACAAAAGCGATATTTATCCGCATCACCCCATCGGCAACGACCCGCGCATTATTGGCCTGGAAGTCGATGATCCTGAGCGCTGGGCCAGTCTCGGCGTGGCGTGTCCATTGCCACCCGGCGGGGCCACCCTGCATCACTGCAAAACCATGCACTACACCGGCCCGAATGTGTCGGACGGCCCGCGCCGCGCCTACATCATGAGCTTTGGGTTGCCACCAACCAGGCGCGCTGTGCCCCACCAGTTCCATTGGCTTGAGCAGCAGAAAACCAAATGGCAGGAACGGGCCGCTGCAGTAACACAAAAGCCGTAGCATTCATTTATTGAGTTCACATCACACATGCTCGACCTCGACAAGGACAGCCCCATCCCCTTGTATTACCAACTGGCCGATCACATCCGCCAGCAGATCAACGCGGGCGAGTTGCGGCCGGGTGATCAGTTGCCGGCCGAGCGTGAGCTGAGCGAACAGGCCAGTATCAGCCGCATGACAGCGCGCCAGGCCATTGCGTATCTGGTTCGGCAGGGGCTGCTAGTGGCCAAAATTGGGATCGGCACCTTTGTGGCCGAGCCCAAGCTGGCCTTCGATGGCGTGCATCTGCTTGGGTTTACCGAGCGCATGTTGAGCCAGGGCGTGCAAATCACCTCTCAGGTGCTTGAACAGACTGTGGGATTGCCACCGCCGCACGTAGCCCAAAAACTGGGCTTGCGTGGGCGGGACAAGGCGGTCAAGATTGCACGGGTGCGTTTGCACAACGATTCGCCGCTCGCCCTGGAGACGGTCTATGTGCCAGCGCGGTTGGCCCCGCAGTTGGAGAGCGCTGATCTGCACAACCAGTCCTTATATGCCGTGCTGCATGAGCGCTACAAATTACAACTAGGTGCGATTCAGCAGAGTCTGGAAGCCACGATTGCCAATGACTACGAGGCACAACTGTTGCATGTCGCTGTCGGCGCCCCCATGATTTTGTTGGAAGGCACCACTCTCAGCGCCAGGCCCAGCCAGCAACCTGTGGAGTATTTCAAGGCCGTGTTTCGAGGCGATCGTTTCCGCTTCACGCTCAATACTGACGCGGTAGATGAGGCGCGCCGCGAGAATGGCGTGCACACGAACGGGGCTACGCTCTTGCCGATCTTTCGGTGAGAGCGTGATTGCTCCTCTGGGGAGAGTAGCGTATCTTTCGCATAGGCAATATTTAAGTCAACCCGCAAGATATCTTTTGTGATCATCAAAACGCCAACCTCACCGTGAACAATGTGCGGGACAGGGATGCCAGCCGCGCGAACGCGAAGTTGTGCTAATGAGAAGAGGATCGAGGTCTTGTCCCCTCGATCCTCTTCTCTCGATCTCGAACCACTAACCCTTAACCGCTCCCACAGTCAAACCCTTCTCAATACGATTGTTAAAAATGATAAATACGAGAAAGGTGGGAATCGTAATGATGGCGACGGCGGCAAACAGGCCGCTCCAGTCACTCTGGTAGCGCTGTTGATTTTGCAGGTAGTACATCCCCTGCGAAACCACATAGCGCGTCTGACCCTCGGCCAGATTGGCGTTGCTCATCAACACAGTCGGCAAAATGAACTGATTCCATTGGCCGAGGAAGTTGAATATGCCGGCTGATACCAAGCCCGGCTTCGCCAGTGGCAACATCACCTGAAAGAAAATCTGCGTGTGAGTGGCCCCATCGATGGTGGCAGCTTCGGCAATTTCCTTGGGCAGTGTCTTGAAAAAGCCAGTCATGAAGAAAATCGTCCACGGCAATGAGAATGCGATGTAAACGGTGATGAGACCATGAAACGTGTTGAGCAAAGGGATGCCAATAATCTGGCCGAGATACTTCATCACCAGAAACAAGGGCACCAGCGCAAGAAAGATGGGGAAGATCGTGCCGGCCAGGAACGTATAGAACAACGCATTCTTAAAGCGAAACTCATAGCGCGCGAACACATACGCCGCCATCGACGACAACAACAAGGTGAAGAAGATGCTGGGGATGATGACAATAAATGTGTTGCCGACATAGGCACCAATCTGGGCTTTGGTCCAAGCGCGCACAAAGTTTTCCGTCATCCACTGAATCGGCAACGCCCACGGGTTGTCAAAAATCTCAGTGTCCGTCTTGAAACTGCTGATGATCGACCACAGCATGGGATAAATCACGATCAACGTCCACAAACCCAGCACAATGTAGGTGATGACCTTGATGATTACACCACCCGCGGTGGTACCGCCGGCTGAGCGTGCAGCGGGCACAGATGAATTGGTGACTGCTTGTGTTGCCATCAGTTAAAACTCCAGGACATCGCGCCGGGTAAAGCGCAAGCTCAAAATGGACAGACCCAGGGTAAGAATAAGAATGACGACGCCGATCGCAGCACCATAACCAAACGGATTGCCATTATTGGCACCGCCAAACGCCTGCTGATAATAGAACGTCGACAACACATTGGCCGCGCGGCTGGGACCACCACTTCCATTGGTCAGGCCAGTGACATAGGCATACATATCCAACGCGCCAATGGCCAGAAACACAATGGCGGTGCGAATCGTCTCCCACAACAGTGGCAATGTGATCTGCCAAAATTGCGCGCCTTTATCCGCACCATCGATGCGTGCTGCTTCGTAATACTCCTCAGGAATGCTTTGCATACCCGAGATAAACAGCACCATATAAAAGCCCACAGCCTGCCAGATGGCCACAGCAATGCACGCGGCTAGCACGGTGCTGGTATCGCCCAGCCAGGGGAACTTACCGATGGAAGCGCCAAAGGGCGAGAGCACGGCGTTGATTGCGCCGTTCAAAATACCCATGGTGGGATGGAAGATAAAACTCCACAACACCGCCACAATGATCACGGACATGACCTGAGGGAAGAAGAACACAATGCGAAAGAACTTCGCGCCGCGCACCCCTTGTGTGATCAACGCCGCAAACAACAGCGCCAGACTGATGATGATAATGGGTTGGGTGAGCAGGATGATGCCATTGTGACTGAGCGCCTGCCAGAACTGCTCATCGACCAGTAGCCGTTGAAAGTTATTCAAGCCGCGAAATTGAACCTTATCCAGTGTGGTGACACCACTCCAGCGGGTCAGCGACAGTGCCATCGCGCCGACGTATGGCAACAGAACGAAGGTCACATACAGCAGCACAGGCAACGCTAGAAATGAAATAACAAAGCGGTTCTTGCCATGCCTCACAGGTTTTCCTCCTACGTTTAGAGACCTCGAACAAACCTATCACACCTTAATCACACACAGTACACCCACGGCCACCAACACGAATTTTCACGAATTGGACGAATCTTCAGGTAGAACCCTGCTCCGTAAATAAAAATTGGTTCGATTCGTGGAGATTCGTATTGATGGACATGCTGGGTGTCAGTCCAGTGTAGATGGAAATGCACCTGACGCAAAGTGCATACACAGCACAGGCACCGGCCATATGCCAGTGCCTGCGTGTGCCACATCCTTTATTTTGAGACCAAGGACACCAGAGATTTATTTCTCGCGCTTAAACTTCACCACGTCCGGATCGGCTGCAACTTCATCGGCCTTCTTCTGCATCGCATCCACGAACTCTTCGGGCTTGATCTTGCCTGTCAGCAGCTCGCCAGTGCGGTTTTGAATCTCGCCGGTTTCGCCGCCAATGGACGAATACCAGCCCGGCATCTTGAACTGGATGATGTTGGCGCCGGCCTTCTCGACCACAGCCAATGCCGACTGCACGCCAGCCGAGGCCTTGAGACCGGTCACGCCGCTGACCGGCATGATGGAGCTGACATTCTCGGCGAACCACTTGGAGGAGGTGCGCGACAGCTGTGCGCGCAGGAACTCCATGCCGCCCTTGACGTTCTTGCCCTTGGCAAACACCACGAACGGCTCGCCACCATCCGCCGCTACTGCGTTGATGTCGCCCTTGCCGTCGGTGTAACCAGGGACACCCATCGCGGTCATGTCGAAACCGGCTGGTGTCTGGTCCTTCATCTCGTTCTCCAACCAGGTGCCGCAAGGGATGAACGCGGCCTTGCCACGCAGCCATTCAGCCTGGCTCTCGGTGTGGGTGAGGCCGGCAGTGCCTTCCATGATGTAGCCCTTGTCATACAGCGCATACATGTCCGTCACGGCGCGCAGCACGTCGGGGTTCTTCCAGGCATTGGGCTCCAGGTTGTCGATGGCAATGATCGCGTCGTTGCCAGCGGCCTTGTACATCAACTGGTTCAACACAATACCCCACATGTAATAGGGGTATTTGCCCTGATAGGTGAACGGCGCCATCTTGCCTTCGGTCTTGATGGTCTCACACAGTGCCAGAAAGTCGGCCCAGGTGGTCGGCAGAGTGTAACCAGCTTTGTCGAGCCACGGCTTGGAGTACCACAGCGCGCTGATCGTGTAGGCAATGTTGACGCCGAGTTGCTTGCCGTCGTAAACCAAATTGTCCTGTGAGCCAGGGAACAGGGTGTCCTTGAACTTCACACCGGGGGTGTCCCATGAGGCGGCTTCAAATAACTCAGACAAATCAGCCAGCTGACCTTCATTGGCCAGGTCGGTGGTCGGGAATTGACCAGCACCACTGTTGTCGATTACATCGGGCGGATTGCCATCAACCAGGCGCGGCCGCAGCTCTTCAGCCACTTTCTGGATCGGCTTCACGCTAACCTTGACACCGGGGTGAGCAGTTTCGACCAGCTTGCCAGCATAGATGATGTAGTCGTGTCCAAAACCACCTGAGAAGAACACGCCATCCACTGGGTCGGTGCCGATGCCAAGCGGGTTCTTGGCGGCATCATCCATGGGGAAGGCCGGATCAGTGGCGGCGGATGGAGCAGCCGCTTCGGGTGCCCCAGTAGCATCCGCAGCAGGCTCGGTGGCGGCAACTTCAGCAGCTGTGGCAGCAGGTACGGTTGTGGCTGCCGGAGCGGCTGGCGCAGATGCAGGCGCGGCACAAGCGGCCAGGGCCGCAGTGCCGCCCACCAGAATGGATGTTTGCAAAAACTTACGGCGATTCAATTCGTTCAATGACATTTGGTTTCTCCTTCTAAGATTGAAAAAGGTTGGATGCTATAAGGACAGGTGGTGTCCTTTACTATGTAATGTGTGGATTTATCGTTGCCGCATGAAGACCATACGATATCGGTCGCCGCGGTAAATGGCCTTGGCCACTTCGATGACACGGCCCTCTTCATCGCGAGTGACACGGCGCGCCAGCAATGCCGGACTGCCAGACCGCACACTTAGCAATCGAGCCTCGGCCGTGGTCAATTGTACCGCTTCAATGCTTTCATCGGCAGTGGTGGGCCGGGTGTGAAACTCCTGCTCCATCAGTTGGTATAAGGAATGTTTGGACAAATCAAACTTGACCAGCCCAGCAAACCGGCTGTGGGGCAGATAAATGCTTTCGACCGCCATGGGCTCGCTATTAGCAAACCGCACGCGCTCGATAACAAAGACTCTGGCCCCGGTGGATAAACCCAACTGCCCAGCAACTGCCGCATCGGCCGTTTCCTCCCGAAAGTTAAGCAATTGTGAGGCCGCTTTCATCCCACGCGATTGCATATCCTCGGTGAACGACATAAACCCGATGGCATTCTTATTAATCTTGCCGTTGGCGACGGTGGTGGCTCGGCCTGGCCGACGCAACAGCATGCCCTCCTGAACCAATTCATTGATAGCGGCACGCACGGTCATTCGACTGACTTTGAGCTGCTCGGCGTACTCGCGTTCGGATGAGATGGCCGTGCCCGATGGTAACGCGCCGTGCTCGATGTCGTGACGAATGTGATCACCGATTTGTTTGAAAATCGGGCGCGGATCTTTGGCGTTGATGCGCATAACTGGTCTATATCTGGTATATACCAGTCGTATTGTAACGGCAGAAAGGGGTCTGTCAACCAACTGATTTAAGCTGAGTGTATTCGCTAGAAGTGGCAGTCTCGAGTGCCAACCTTGTCTTGTGCTGGATTTCAGCAGGGGCGCAGCATGCTGTGCTCCTACGGAGGCGACTCCGCCCCTGATATCGGCTCATTTTTTGCACAGCCTCACCCCAACCATTTCAGCCATAAATTTTGTCCGCTTTAACCTTTATCGAATACAATCCTGCCAAATATGCCAAGCGCTTTTCGAGTCGTTGTCAAAACCTTCAAAGACATCTGGGGCGAGATGTTCTCTCTCGTGCTGATGAACCTGTTCACCCTGTTGTGTGTGGTTGCGCCTTTGGCCATTATTTTTCTGGCCTCGCAATTGTTAGGCGCGCCGCCAAGTCTGCCAGTGGTCGTGGCTGCGCTGGTTATTTCGGCCATCTCACCCTTTGGCTCGGCCGCGTGGGTGGCCCTGTATCACGTTGGCAATCGCATTGCCAATGACTATGCAGTCTCGTGGGATTTCTACTTCGCTGCCTTTCGGCAACACCTCAAAAAGTCGTGGGTGTTCGGCATCTTTGCCTTGTTCGTGACCGCGGCCATTCCCATCAACATTGTCTGGTACCCCCAGGCATTTGGCGACCAGACCTGGGTGAGTTGGGTGCAGGGTGCCTGGCTGGCACTGGGTCTGTTCTGGCTGGCAATTTCGTTCTATGTGACAGCGTTTTATGCTGAGCAGGAGAACAAGAGCTGGCGAGTGGCGTTGCGCAATGCCGCTGTGATTGCGGCGGCCAACCCCATCTTTACGCTTACACTGCTGGTGATCGTCGGCATTGTAATGACACTGAGCCTGTTGCTGACGCCGGTGTTCATTTTGTTGGGCTTGTCGGTCTGGGTGATGTTTGGAAGCGAAGCCGTGGTGAATCGGGTGAATGCGTTTCGTGAGCGCATAAAAACCGAGGCCGAGGCCAAGCCTGTAAATAGCACCTCTTCGACTGAAACGGCTCAAGAGGGAGTGTAACTATGCGCCGCCCACCAAGCGAATTCGATGATGAAGGCCGGGATGGAAGCCGTGATAGCGGCCGCGACGAATTTGACGACCCCAACGATCTGGGTGAGGTTTTCTTCGATGATGAGCTAGGCCTCATCACCCCCGACATGGCCGAAGATCTGGCGCGCTACATGGCCGACCAATGGCGCGAGCGCGAAGATGGCAAACTGATCAAGCTGAACCTGACGTTGGGTGCAGCCTTGAGCAAGATTCCGGTCAAATGGCTGGATGCCGCCTGCACGGTCAATCAGATTCCCAAGCGCGGACAAAAGAAAAGCAAGGTGACGGCGCTCTCCAGCAAGCTGATGGATTCGCGGCTGCTGGTGGATATGGTACGCAGCACGCCGGCTCATGCGCGCGCCGCACTACGCCGCGTCATCGAAAGCGGCGGTTGGATCAAGCTCAATACGCTCATCAAGGATTTTGGCAACATGGACGGCGATGGCTGGTTTTGGGATGAGATTCCACCTGACTCCAGCATCGGCAAGTTACGCCACCGCGCCCTGCTATTTGTGGGCAAGGCGATGTTGGGCAAGACCAGTAAGAAGACCTATAAAGTGGCTGTGGTGCCGCAGGAATTGCGCGAGCCGCTTGCAGCGATATTGGCTGACCCGGCAGTGAAGGCCGAGGAAGAAGAAGCCATCCTCAGCCGCTTTACCTCGCCAGATATGCTGCTGCGCGATGCATTGGAAGACGCGCGCAACCACTTTGCTGAGGTGGACTGGGAAACCGTCGTCACCCTGAGCGATATTGAAGCGTTCCTGCTGGATGTGTATGCCGAGGGCTACGACGCATTGGTGGTGTGGCAGAGCCTGGAAGTGGTGCTCGACTTCCTCGATCATCAAGCCCACGAAATTCAGTCGCTGGATGATGTGGCCAGTTTTCATGTCAGTGAACTGGTGCATGAGTTTGTCGATCAGCACTATCTGCCGCGCTGGCCGCTCAGCATGCGGCGCGATCTGCTCGAAACGATGCTGCGCTTCTTCCAGCATTTGCACCGGGTGGGTCGGGTGG
>JBBQST010000141.1:0-9795 GCA_038213625.1 Thermoflexales bacterium | reverse complement strand
GGCGCTATTCAGCATCGCATCTCTGCAAACGCCACACGCCCAAGCCCAACCGCCTGATGATCTGGCGCGCGCCGTAGCCGAGACCTTGCGCGCAAGCCCCACATTTGGCAACACCGCGTTTGCCATCACGGCCGTGCACCTTGAAGGCGATTGGGCGCTGGTGGCCGTCGGCGCGCTCGATGGGCCAACGGTCATAGAAGGTTACATCGGCACCCAAGAATCGGGCCGGTTGTTGCTGGCGTCCAGAACAAATGGCGTCTGGCAGATCGGCATCGAGGGCGACCCCGTCTTCGCCAAACTGCTGGCACAGGCTCCTGATGCGTTGGTGTCTCCTCAGGCCAAAGCGCTATTAACCCCGAAGGCAATCACGTCTCCAGCCGGTGCCAACTCGGCCCAGACCGTGAGCTACAAATGGCCGTGGGCGGCCGGCCGGTCGTGGCGCTGGTTGCAGGGCTGGCACGCGCGCGCATTGGATATTGGCACCGATGGGGCCGACCGGCGCATACTGGCCTCGGCCGATGGCGTGGTGACCTATGTGTGCAAGGGCAGTCTGGGCGCGGCACTCAAGGTGCGCGATGCCGATGGGGTGGTGCTTGAATACTGGCACATCGACAGTGCGCTGCTGAGCGGGGCCGTGCAGTTGGGCGCAACGGTGACGCAGGGCCAATGGCTCGGCACCCTGCGCCCCGGCACCTGGACCGATAACACGGCCTGCGGCACCCAATACACCAGCCAAAACGCTAACAGCGCGCATGTGCATTGGGTCTTGCCAACCGACCGCACGTTTACAGTCGAAGGCTGGTCGATTACCTCACCCAACAGCACACTGGCCAACGGCACCGAATCGCGAACATGCAATGGTGGCTGTTGGGGCAGCGCATTCTTCTTCACCTCATCCAACCAGTCGAGCGATGAGCCGAATCCGTCGACCTCGACCTCGACGTCGACGATTCCCCCCACACCCACGGCCACCTCCACACCCGAAGTCACTGCGTCCCTGTCGATTGAGCCGGCATCGTTGATCACACAAGCGGGCCGTCTCATCACCCTGAGCGTGATGCTGAACGTGGCCGGGCCTGTGGATGCGGCTGCGGTGGCATTTCGCCTGAGCTACGACCCGGATCTGGCCCGCATCGAACGCCTTACTTCAACGGAAGCGCTCACCGACGTCGTGATCAGCAACACGCTCAGCGGAGCCACATTCGCCGGCACCCTCATCACCACCACGCTGCAACAAGCCGCAGGCCCAATTGCCAGTCTGACGCTGAGCACGACTGCAGTGGGATTGAGTGCAGTCAGTCTCACCTCGGCCACCCTCATAGACCGCTCCGGCAACGCGCTCACGCCAACGTTACGCAACAGTCTCATCCTTGTGGTGGCAGAGTGGCCGGCCCCGCGAGTGTATTTGCCGTTTGTGACGCGGGATACGGCGAATGAGATTGCGCCAACAGCGACGCCGATGTCCACGGCGATCTCTACGTTTACGCCAACGTCGACGATTACATTTACGTCGACGTCTACGTCTATGCCGACTGAATCGTCGACGTCGAGGTCGACGTCGACGTCGACGATCTCATCAACAACCACTGCTACGAACATTCCCATCGACACGCAAACACCCACACCCACCTCGACCCTGGTCGATGGGCGTTAGAATCGTCGGCGACATGTCCACGACCTCTCAGCCCTTCGCCCTGCACTTGCTCACCGACGGCACCAGTTATTGGGACGGCGGCGGCACCTTTGGCCTTGTGCCGCGACCCAAATGGATCAAGCTATTGCCGCCCGACGATCAAAACCGTGTGCCGCAGGAATTGCGCTGCGTGTTGATTCAGGCCGATGGCAAAAACATTCTGGTCGATTGCGGCGTCGGCAACAAGCCGAATGAAGTTCTCGCCACCCAATACGATGTGCGCCGGCCGACCGGCACGCTGCTCGATGATCTGGCCCGCCACGGCCTGCAACCCGACGCCATCGACCTCGTCATTTTCACCCACCTGCACGGCGACCATAGCGGCTGGGCCACCCGGCTCAGTGAAGGTGGCACTTCGATCGTGCCCACCTTTCGCCACGCTCGCTATGTGGTGCAACGGCAGGAATACGAAGACGCCACCCACACCAACGAGCGCACCCGCAACACTTATTGTCCAGACAATTTTGTGCCGCTGATGGAACAACAGGTGCTGGATTTGCTGGACGGCGACACTCAAATTACGCCGTCGGTGCGCGTGGTGCGCACGCCCGGCCACACGGCCGGCCATCAGTCCGTCATCGCGCAGGACCCAGCCCCATCCACACCGCCCTATTTTCTGATGGGCGACATGGCCTCGTACATGATTCACTTTGCGCGCCTGCCGTGGGTGACGGCCTATGATGTGTTGCCGCTGGTCACCATCGAAAGCAAGCGCATCTGGCAGCAATGGGCGCTGGAGCAACGCGCCATTCTGATTTCGTGCCATGACACCCAGATGCCGGTCGGCACGTTGATCCGCGACGCCAGGGGTTACATCAACGTCGTTGCAGCGTAGTTTTCGTGGTGGAAATCCCCAGCCATCAGAAACCTGGCTTGGAAAGCCGGCTTAGAATCTCACCATCATGCCTTTCAACTTCACACGGCTCGCCATTCCCGACGTCGTCCTCATCGAAGCCCGCGTTTTTGCCGATAGCCGCGGGTTCTTCCGCGAGACTTATAAAGCTTCTGAATTTGGCGCATTCGGGTTGCCGACACAATTCACTCAGGGCAATCACTCGCACTCGGCCAGGAACGTCTTGCGCGGCCTGCACTATCAGAAAGACCCCCAGGCGCAGGGCAAATTGCTGTCCGTCGGCAACGGCGAAATCTTCGATGTGGCCGTCGATATTCGTCAGGGTTCGCCCACCTACGGCAAATGGGTCGGCGAAGTGCTGTCATACAAAAATGGCCGCATGTTGTGGGTGCCGGCCGGGTTTGCCCACGGCTTTTGCGTGCTCAGCGAGACGGCCGATCTGTGCTATCAGGTGACCACCGAGTGGGTGCCTCAGCTGGAAACCGGCATTGCATGGAACGACCCTGCCGTCGGGATCACCTGGCCCATAGACCAGCCCATTCTGTCGCCCAAGGACGCCGTGCTGCCGACGCTGGCCCAGGCCGACAATAACTTTGTGTATTAATTTGATGAGCAGACTGCAAAATAAAGTCAAAGCAAAAACAGGTGGCGCCACCAGCACCATGTTGCGTCGCCACCTGCATGCTCTCGCCTCAGTCGCATTGGCGGTTGTGCTGGTGATGACGGCCGCGTGCAGCCAGCGACGCAACATGGTGCTGGTGGCGTGGCACACATTGGATGGCGCGCGCGAACAAGCCTTGTTGAAACTGGTGGATGAGTACAACGCCACCAATACCAGCGGCAGCTTCGTCGTGCCCGAGCGCAAGACCTTGGCCGCCCAGCACAATGCCTTGCTGCGAAGCCGCACAGGAGCGGCACTGCCGGCGCTGTTGCTGGTTCAACCCATGCAAGCCGCCATTTATCATCAGCAAAGTCTGCTGGCACCGCTCGACCGTTTCATGGTCGAGCCTTCATCAGGCTGGCTGGCATCCGACACCAACGACTTATTCCCGTTTGTGCTGGAGGCGGGCCGGACAGCCCAGGGCAATGTCATTGGTCTGCCGATGGGTGGCCGCACGCGCATCTTGTTTTACAACCAGGACCGCCTGGATCAAGTGGATGCAGCCAGCACCAACCCGATACGCACCTTTAGCTGGCAGAGCTTTTCCGATGTGTGCGGCCAGGTGACGGATCGGACACGCGGCAACTTTTGCTTCTCGGTGCCGGTAGATTTTCAAACTCTGGCCGATTGGGTGCTCTCCAACGGCGGGCGCATGGTTTCGGCCGACTACACCCAACTCCAGATCAGTGATGCGCGAACCATCGCAGCAATGACACAGATTCTGTCGTATCTGCAAACTGGCCAGGCCTATCCCTCTCCCAGCACCGACGAAGCCCGGCAGCAACTGGCCCTGGGCCAAAGCACATTCGCCTTTGGCTGGACGGATGAGATTCCTGCCTATCAAGAGGCGATTCGGAATGGTGAAAACTTTGCGTGGAATGTGGCGGCATTGCCCCAGGCCAGCCTGGAGATCACCGCCAGCACAGGAACCAACACGACGCCGGGTGCTCCCGACGCGGTCTCTTTTGAGGCCCCATTGTGGGTGATGCCCAACAGCAACGATACACAGGAAGCCGCCGCGTGGGCATTCATGAAGTGGTTGCTGAACACGCCTCAAACGGCCGAGTGGGCGCGCAACACCGGCGAATTGCCGGCTCGCAAATCGGCCATCGCGCAGTTGGCCACACTTTCTGGTGAAGATGCAACAGCCAGTGCCGCATTTGCAACCGCCGTCAGCGTCACCGCACCGATTGCTCAACCCTTGCCGCTGGTGGGCGGCTGGCGCTGCGCCCAGGACTCCATCACCACCGGCCTGCGCGAAATTTTTGAGAATCGCCCCATCACCGACACCCTGCAAAATGTCCAGATCAGTGCCCAGCCGGAGTTGGTATCGGACTGCACGTTGAGGTAGAGTTTATCAAGGGAACCACAAGGGTTGCCACGCGTCTCCGACAAACCGGCGTCGGTTGCCGGTTTGGGTGTCGATCAGCCAGATTTCGGGGATGGCGTTGGGTTCGGTCAGGTTCCATTGCAGAGCCGCCAGCCATTGCCCATCGGCACTCCAGCTCAACGCGCCGTAGTTGAAGCCGGCATCCACGGTCAGCGCACGCGCGTTGCTGCCATCAGCATTCATCACCCACACCTGCGCGCCAAAGCCGCCCGGCCCGCCGCGCACCTGACGGCCAAACGCAATGCGGTCGCCCTGCGGAGCCCACGCCGCGGATGCGTCATTGGTCATACTCAACGTCAACACCGGCGTGATGACACTGCGTGCCAGATCGGCCCGCAAAAGCTGGTTGTAACGACTCTCTTCCACCGGCACCAACTCCGAGTACACAAGCTGGTTGCCGTCGGGCGACCATGCACCCGAATCACCAAACACGCTGGGCAGTTGTGTCTCCTGACCCGTGGCCACATCAAACACCATGACGGCACTGCGAGTGGAATCGTAAAACGCCAACTGATCACCCAGCGGCGCAAAGCGTGGCAAAAATCCCAGGCGCTGCTGATCGTCCAGCAATGGCATGGCCTGTTTGCTGGCCACGTCCACGACCCAGATGCGCGATGGCCCTGGTGTTTTGCCGACTGCGCCGGTGACCAGCGCACGTCGCTCGAAGGCCACCCGCGAGCCATCGGCCGACCATGAAGGAGCCTGACACACCTGCTCATCACACCTCAGCAATGCCTCACGGCCACTCCCATCCGCATTAATCAGCCACAAATCCATCTCACCATCGGCCACTCGTTTTGCGCTGTAGACCATGCGCGTGCCGTCGGGGCTGATGGCGAAATCACGCACGCCGAACTGTTCTGTGGTCAGCCGTTGCGGGGTTTGGGACCCCTCGGCGCCGGCCAGCGTTTGCACATAGATGTCTGAGGCGCCATCGACCGGCGACAGATAGGCCATGCGCGGCTGACCGGTGCGAAAGTTCATGACGTAGTCCTGCAACAGGCTACGGCCTCGCTGGCTGGTCGCGCCGGCCTTCACGATGAGTTGATAGACGGTATCGGGTTGGAGCGCGCGCGATGGCACGAAGAACGCGGTGTTGCCGTTCCAATGCACATCGCCGGTGATCTCGGGGGTTAAAGAGAGCCGACCCTCCAATGTGCTGGTGATCAACGGCTCGCTAAACGCCAGGCTGATCTGGCCGCGCGTCGGCACGTTGCTGGCATCGGCGGCCGGGCTGCTGCGAACCACTTGCACGCCCACTTGATCACCCCGCAACAAAATGAGGCCGAGCAGAACCAGTGTGGCCGCGACCACGATGAAAACGGTTTTGTCCAGACGATCCAAGCGCATGTGGCCGTTATTGTATAAAAGTTCAAACGATCTTTTCACCACAAAGAGCACGAAGGCTTCACAAAGTTTTGCTTTGTGCTCTTTGTGGTGAAAAGTATCCGGCCTAAGCCACATACGGCCGCTACAATGGCGCGGCATGAGTTACCAGGTTGATACCGTCTCGTTCAGTTGGCGGCTGCCCGACAACACGCGCACAGGGGCTGTGTTTGCCGCTCACACCCAGGGCTATGACGACGTGCGCGACCGCATCATTGTGACACTGGCTGAGTTGCAAACGCCGTTGGATGCGCACCTGGATGAGGGCACCAAAGCCTTGATTTTGGGCCTCACCGGCACGTGGGTGCAAATTCCATCCGAAGCGCGGCTGGGCATGACGTTGCCGCTCAAATATGAAACGCTCACCCGGCAAGTGCGTTACTTCTACGATCAGGACCCGCGCACCCTCCCACCGCGTAACCGCGCTACAAAAGATTCAACGGGCACAATTTCAGTGCCGTCATCCAAAGCAACCGACAACCCAGCATGAAGCGGCAAACCCACCACGCACTGGCTTATTACCAGTTTGAAAGTTTTGATACTGGCGCCGTCGCCCACGGCCTGTTCACCCGTCTGGGCGGTGTGAGCGAGGGTCAATATGCGTCGCTGAACCTTAGCCGCAGCACGGGTGATGGGGCCGAGCCAGTGGCAGAAAACCGCAATCGCATCAATGATGTGTTCGGCTTGAAATACGAGGACACTCTGACGAGTTGGTTGGTGCACGGCAACACGGTTCGGGTGGTGAACTGGGACGACCGCGGCCACAACGATGTGCATGCCGACGGCATGATCACCAACACGCCGGGGCTGGCGCTCACCCTGCGCTTTGCCGATTGCATGCCGATTCTGCTGCACGACCCTGTGCGCCGGGCCATCGGGATTGCCCATGCGGGCTGGCCTGGGGTGGCCGGCAACGTCATTGGCAGCACGGTCGAGGCGATGGTGAGCACCTACGGCTCGCGATCTGAGGAGATCGTGGCCGGCGTGGGGCCGTCCATCGGCCCAAACCAATTTGAGGTGGGGCTGGATGTGGCGAACAAGATTCAAGCCGCTGTGCCTGAGGACATTGTGCTGCCGCATCCCAATCCCGCGAAGCGCTATGTGGATCTGTGGCGCTCGGCTCAGGCGCAACTCAACGCATGCGGGGTGAGACAGGTGGAAGTGGCTGGCTTGTGCACGGTCAGCAACACGCACGAGTGGTTCTCGCACCGCGCCGAGAAGGGCAAGACCGGCCGGTTTGGCACGCTGCTTCAGTTGATCTAGGAATCAATTAAACAGGGCAAGCCCTTATTGACATGGTGTAGAGACGCCAACGGCGATTCATCCATTTCAATTTTGTTTTCTATTTGGCTCAATGTTAGTTATTGACTGATGTTACGCAGTTTGCGAAATTTCCTGCGCAAAAGCGGTGGTAGGGGCGCAGCATGCTGCGCCCCATAGGCACGAAATTAAGGGCCTTCAACCCCACGGATGAACGTCATTGCAGGATTTGCATCCGCTCGGCCCTGTCCGCCAGGCCCTGAAGGGCCCGGCTCATAAGCGAAGCCCCTCCAGGGCTGACCGATATTTCCCAGTCCCGGAGGGGCTTTGTGTTTGAGCCCTGCCCTTCAGGGCGGGGCGCACGAGGACGAAGGGTTGTTGCCTTGCATCTTGATGCCCGATTCTGCACCCTTAATTTCGTGCCTATGGGGCACAGCATGCTGCGCCCCAACGTCGCTCCATGAGATAGGAATGCGCAACATCAGTTATTGAGTCAGCCACTTCGGCGCATATGCGGCCACGAACGGCTCATAGAACGCGCGGGTGTTTGCATTCAGTTGTGCGAGGTAATTGGGCTGCGAGAACCAGGGCTGATTGGAGAAGTAATCGAACCACGGCTCTGACGTTTTAGTGTAAGTGAGCATGAGCGTGCGGCGCAATATGCCGGAGCGATAGCGGCCACGATGCAAGGCCATGGGATTGAACAGGATCGCATCGCCGGCCTCCTGATGCACTCGCAGTGCGCCGGGCATGTGATTCGAGCGATTATTTTTGCCGCCCTCGGCCTTGCGAATGGCATAGTCCTCAGCCGTGTCCCAGCGCAAATGCGAGCCCGGCACAATCTCGATATCATCGCTAGGCACCAGCGCAATCTGAAACTGCATGCCCGAGCCACCATCACCGGCCGCCGTCAGCATCGTCTTTTCAGCCTCATCATCACGCGCACTAAACTGCGAGTCGCGGTGCCAGTTGCCATCGAGATCGATGCCGCCGGGGTTGAAGAACAAACTGGTGCAGCGGAACAGCGGCGGCTCGCCCAAAATGGCCTGCACCACGTCCAGCGCATGCGGATCAGCCGCCGCATCCAACACCTCACCCAGCCACTCAGGATGTGCCTGAAAATAGGCAGGATGATTGAGGTGCCGCATGACCGTGGCATCGGGTTTATCGCCGGGCTGGCCGGTCTGCGGATCTTGCGCGCGCCATTGGGCCAGAATGTCGTCGCAGATGATGCGGAGCCGTGCGGCTTGATCGGCACCCCACAATTGAGGCACCACCACGTAGCCTTGGGTTCGCCACTGAGTGTAGATGTTGTTGCCCGGAACTGTGTCCGAGGCTAGTGGGTCCTGATTCGATTGATTCGCCAACATGGGTGAGCGAGATTATAGTTTCGGCATGGCATTCAAAATCAAGCAACGCGGCAAGCTGACCTACTACTACGACGGCGACACACCCGTGCTCTCGGCGCTGGTAACTGAAGCCCAGTCCGACGGCGACCTGCGCATACACTTTGCCGGCCTCACCGGCGGCTACTCAGCCAAGGGTGTTCTGGGGCTCGACGAGTTGGTGTTTATGGAGCCAGAGAAGGAAATACCCCTTGTTTTCCAGTGCTGGGAGAAGTGGTTGCAGGCGGCCAACATCTGCCAGTCGATCAGCGAGGTTGACTTCATCGAGATGCACGCCTTCGGCTGCCAGCCCAAGACCATTAATCCATTGGTCGATCCCACCGGCTACGCCAAAGAGATTGATCGCCTGCGCAAGGCCTATGCCAAAGCCTATAGCACGTGGTGGGCCACCAATTGCCCCGACAACGGCGTGCCGTGTCGCTTCACCGTGCACGTGGTCGATGTGCCGGATCAGGCCGCATCATATGAGTTTTACAGCGTGGGGTTGCTTCAGCGAAATCGCTAAGTGAAAGAGGTGGACTCCATCTCTTTCACCGCCGCCAGGCCGCGCTCTTGCGCAACTGCTCACGCACGGCCATGAGCGTTTGGCCAAGCATATTCCTGCCCGTGCCGTCACCGCCATCGCCCCAATAAAAATCATTGGCCGTGTGCTCGGCCAGCAGCGCATCGCCGGTGTCCAGCAATAGCTTTTCCAAGTGCGCGTGTTGAGTGAACTTGGCCAGCACGGCCTCGCGCATCACCTCGTCTTTCACAGCGTCCCAATCGACACGCGGTGGATGAGCCGGATCGCGAGTCATGTCTTTGGAGTTCTGCGGTGAAGGCGCTTGCCGCACGGCTTCCTCCTGATCGGTGCCGGCATACTTCTGAGCCTGATAATAGTGCTCGGTCGTCGGCCACAGCTTGCTTTTCAAAAAAATGGGGCAGGCCGCGTAGTTGGAGAAGTAGCCGTAGTCTTTGAACTCTTCGTAGAAGTAAATTGTTTGCATCAAACTCTCTCTCTGGTGGCTGGCAACTAGCTGCTAGCAGCTGGCAGCTAGCTGCCAAGTATTCTCATCGCGGCATTGCGGCCGTTCATGGCGATGACGCTGCCGCCAGGATGGGTGCACGCGCCGCACAAATACACACCGGTCATCGGCGTCTTGTGGT
>JBBQST010000140.1:0-9795 GCA_038213625.1 Thermoflexales bacterium | reverse complement strand
ATCCTGGCGTTTTGGTGGATTTTCGCATTCGTGATCCTTATTTTCGTGCCTATGGGGCGGGTCTCAGACTCGCCCCTACGGAAATCCAGCACAAAACAAGGCTGGAAATGAAGATTGCCACTTTTTGAGAATGCACCCCTCTCTTCCTCTCTCCATTCTCTCCCAGCGCTTTCACGTACAATTGCCGGCATGATCGCGAAGTTAAAGGCCGGGGCCAGCCTGCACCCCAAACTCGCCGCGTGGCTGGTGTTAGCCATCGGCATGGTCGTCATTTTGATTATTGCCGCGCGCGATGTCGGCTTGTTGTGGAATCAGTGGCTGTTCCTGATACTGGCCACCATCGGTCTGGCCGGCCTGTGCGTCTGGATCATCGGCTGGGAATCGGATGCGGATGACACTGAAGAAGCCGAGAGCACTGAACTGGGAACGAAGCGTTAAAAGAGCTGCTGGCAGTTAGCAGCTAGCAGCCAATCGCCAGCAGCTAGTGGCTGGCCGCCCACTCCCACGCATTCCACGTGATCGGCAGAAGCGCATTCGGCTTCACACCGGCAATGCCATTCACCTGCACAAACTGCAACGGCTTGTAAAGTCGCACCACCGGCGCAGCGCTCTCCACCGCCGCCAACGCATCGGCATACGCCTTGGTCTGGCCCTGGGCCGACAGCAAGTTCTCGCTGCTGTCGCTGGCGTAGATAACGGCATCCACGGTCTGATCGCAGAAGCCGCTGGCATTGCCTTTGCCCACATCGTTGGCTTCCTCGGTAGGCACACTGGTGCAGTCGAACAGGCCGCGCAATGAGCCCGTGTCTTGTTGCTGATACAAGGCGGCGTCAAAGCTACGCGTCAGCAGGAGGCCGCCCTGGCTATACGGCGCAAACAATTTACTGCCCTTGCCCAGGCCATACACAATCTGGATATTCACCCCGAAGCCAACATCGGCCAGTTGTTGTTGAATCACCTGCGTCAGTAGATTGCGCGGCTGGCGCTCGGTCGTCACCAGCGTAAATTCCAGGGTCTGGGTCACGCCCTCGGTCTCATTAAACTTCGCGCACGGCCGGGTGGTGCAGTTCCAGCCGGCCTCGGCCAGCAGCTCGGCCGCGCGTTGGGGGGCGTAGGGCAGCGTGGGGGTGATGAGGGCAAACGGGGTGGCGGCTCCCAACTCCTGGGCCAATGCGTCGCGGTTGAGGCCCTGCGCCAACGCCTGGCGCACCTTCACATCGTTGAAGGGGAACCGATCTACATTCAACAAAATCTGCTCGGTGTTGAGCGAATTGAAGACGACGCTGTTCGTGGGCGCAACACTCGCATCCAACGGTTCCGGCCAGCCCACGTTGTATTGGCCGGCCAACTGCTGCAGGGTGTCGGCAAACACCAGATCCAACCCGGTGATGGTCGGAGCCCCCAGAGGAAAGGGTTGAGCAGACGGCGTGAGCAACATGTGTGAGGCATCGTTGGCCGAGATCTCGAATGCGCCATCACCCACCGGCGTTTGGGCAAAGGTGCTGGTGAGCTGATCTTTGGGCGCCACCGTCTCCAGAATATGCGCCGGCAGCCAGCGCACCACGGCCCAATAGTTCGCATCCACCAGCGGCGTCTCCTGCTGGGCATATTGGGCGTAGTCACCCAACTGCGAGAAATATTGGAACGCCACATCGCCAGATAACTCACCGTTGGCGGCAGCGCGGGCCTGGGCCGCGCTCATGAAGCGCACCACGATGGTGCTGGCATCGGGAGCCAGCATGGTGAACACCTTTTGCGTCAGCGCGTCTCGCAGACCGGCCTCGGGTTGCATCAACAATTGCCACGCGTACAGCGCATCCTGAGCCACTACCGGTTGGCCGTCGGTCCAGCGCCAGCCCGGGCGAATTTTGAAGGTCAGCTCCAGATAGCGATCCAAGCCTTCGCCCATAAATTGGGCGCCGCCATTGTCGAGGGCCGGCACCTGCTCACAACCGAGGGCAATGGGCTGACCGTTTTCATTCGGCCCTGCGCACCCCAAAAACAAGGCCGCCAGTGCAGCCTGAGCCGCTTCGGAGCGGGCATAGAACGGGTGCAGCGAATCGACCGGGCCGCGCACGGCCACCACAATGGGCTTGTCCGGCACGGGTGTGGCCGTGGGAATGGGCACTGTGGCAGTGGCTGGCGGAGGTTGAACCACGGCCGGGTCCGGCGTCAGCGTGGGGACACGCGCCTGCACCAGCGTAACGACGGGCTGAATAGCAGTCGGTTGGACGGTTGGGGTTGAGTTGGACGAACAGGCGGCAATCAGCGCAGTGGCCGCAATGAGCAAACATGTCTTGGCGAACTTCATCGCAACCCAGTTTACCGCGTAGCGCCCTCGGCAACCGATGCGGGAGACATTGCCGACAGCGCCGCCGCAGTGCCTGGGCCACAATCAGCCTCGCTGGCGCTGGTCAATAATGGGCTGCGTGAATAAAGATGAACGGTTGTTGCGGGTTGGTGTGCTGGGCTGTGGGCCGATCGCGCAGTTTGCGCACTTCGACGCGTGCCACAAGGCACACAATATTGAGCTGTATGCCATTTGCGACCTGGCCCCGGATTTGTTGGCGCGGATGACGGCGGTGCATCAGCCGCGTGTGGCCTATCCGCAAATGGATGACCTGCTGGCCGACCCATTGGTGGACGCGGTCATCGTGGCCACGGCCGATCAATTTCATGTGCCCCTCTGCCAGAAGGTGATTGCCGCCGGCAAGCATGTGCTGGTGGAGAAGCCTCTGGGCGTGACCGTGGAGGAGTGTGAAGCCTTGCGAACGCAGGTCTCTCACTCAAGGCAAATTCTCCAGATCGGCAACATGTGGCGGTTCGACCCAGGCACCGCTTTCGTGCAGAAGTTTATTGCGAGGGAAATGGGGCCACTACACGCGCTCAAAGCCTGGTATTACGACTCGACCTATCGCTACACCATGACCGACAACTTGCAGCCCATCCCCGTGGTCAGCGCCACGGCCCGCAAACCCGGCGGCGATCCCAAAGCCGACCGGCGCAAATACTATGTACTCACCCACGGCAGCCATCTGGTGGACACGGCGCGATTCCTGGGCGGCGAAATCACCAGCGTGCGCGCCAGACTGAGCGAGCGATTCGGGGCCTATTGCTGGTTCATCAGCGTGGAGTACGCCAACGGCGGGCTGGGCCACCTCGACCTGAACATTGCCGTGCGGGGCGATTTTGAAGTGGGTTTTCAGGTGTTTGGCGAGAAGGGCAGCGCCCGCGGCCGGGGTTACCTGCCCTGGTATCACAAAACCACCGACGTCGAGTGCTTCTCGAACGAAACCGGCCAGTTCACCCGGCCCTTGGGCGAGGACGCGCATATGTACAAGCGCCAGCTCGAAGCCTTTGCCGAGACAATCCTGCACGGCGCGCCGCAGCGGGGTGCCACCATCGACGATGGCATAGCGGCCGTGCGGGCCATGGTGGCCATTGCGCGTTCCGTGGAAACGGGCGAGGCCGTGCGGCTGGCCGATGTGACCGGCAGCGTGTGAAAGTGCGTCCGCGGCTCCATTACATCGAACAGGCCAATTTCCATGAATCGAAAAACAGGCTTCGAGAAGATTCGTGCCTGGCTGCCGGCACCCTCTTATTTGCCTAATTACACGGCTGGGTATAGTCTTTCAATATCGGACACGCCACTCAACCCGCATCATTATTAACGCCTCTTCTGTCCGCATTCGACCTCATTCAATCTGTTCAATCTATCAGTGGTGATCCGCTATGCCCCCTCCAACTCGTTTTCGCCCGCTCTCGGCCCTCTTGTTTTTACTGTTGCTTCCCGCGCTCACTGGAATACCCTTTAGCGCGTGGGCGCAGGCCACCACGCCACCGGCGTTTTGTGCCAGCCCAACGTTGCAGTTGATTGACACCACCGATACCAAAATCGCGATTGAGCAGGCGACGGCGGCTGATGCCAGCGCGCAAGGCTGCGGCATCAGCGGCAAAATGCGCGTGATCGTGCGGGGCAACAACGTCGGCGATATCGCCTTCGCCGGCAAGGTCAACGCCAGCAATGAGTTAACCGCCGACAGCATCGCCAACTTCGAGCTGCCGCTGGCCGGCCTGACGCTGGCGATGAACGAGTTGATTCTGGAGCAGGAAAACAATGACTATCGCATCACCGCCAAACAGCCGCGCATTCAGATTCCGGCCGAGTGGGGCGGACTGGGCGGCGGCATCCCCGCAGCGCAAATTACCAAGGAAGGCCTGAAATTCTCCGGGCTATTTGAGATGCCCGACATTCGCGCCGGCGGGTTCCTGCTCAAGTTGAAGGGCGGCGTCACGCCTGTGACGGGCGGCTACGAGATCAGCGCATCTGGCGAGCTGGGCATCCCCAACCTGCCGGGTGTGGGCGGCTGCGCGATCAATGCCGGGGTGGTGTTGTTTGCCGGCCCAGATGGCACGCGCAACATCGCCATTCAGGGCATGGACAGAGCCACCGTGTCGGCAATCAATGCTGCTGCAGTACCTTCTGCCCCAGCCCTGCCAGCGCAATGGATTCAGCCGACTGCGGCCGAGGCATTGAAGCTGCGTGAAATCACGGCCGGTTTGAATTGCCAGAACGGCATCCCCATCGGCACGACTGGTGTGGTTCTGATCAAGCTGCAAGGAACGATATCGCTGCGTTCCAACGATCAATTTGTGCAGGTGACCGTGGGCCTTGCCAGCCGCGTCAAGCTGGGCGATGTGCCGGTGGTCAGCGGCGAAGGCAGCGCCAAGATTACGACCGCACCGGGCTTTGGCCTGGATCTGAGCGCCGCGATCAGCGTGCTGAGCTATCAGGCGGCCTCGGCCGAAGTCAGCATCAGCGAGGCGCAGGGCTTTCGCACCAAGATCGAGCTGAGCCCGCCCTTGTTCTATGCCAGCCTCGAAATCAAGGCCTGGGCCAAGGACGGCGCATTCTTCTTCACCGGCTCGGGTCGGGCGCGGGTGCAGGTGTGCGCGGGCTGCATCTGGAAGAAGTGGTTCATCAAGATGCCGCCGTTCGAGATTCGGTCGCCCGATGTGGGTGCCGATTTTGGGTCGTTCCAGGATGGCAGTTGGGGCATCAAGGGCTTTATCAGCATGGCCTCGTGGCAGATCGGGGCCTTTATCAACAACAAGGGCGAGATCAAATTTGGCAATGTGAGCGATAAAGTGCTGGCGACACCGAGCCTCGTCGCGCAAATTCGCGCCGCGCAACAAACCGCCAAACGCATGGGCATCAGCGCGGCCGAGCGGCCCTACCCTGAATACGCGTTTGCGCCGGATGGCAGCCTGATTGTGAGCGCGCGGCTGCCGTTGCCCTCCGGCTCGACGGAGCCTGTAGAGTTTCTAAAGCAACTGCGGCCCAGCGACGCCATTAGCCCGACCGATGTGATTACCCAGGCCGACACGATCTTTAGCATGGCCTCGGCCGGCCCGTTGGCGGTGAGCCTGATTGCGCCGGACAACACCGAGATTACGCCGGCCAATGCCGGCACGTTGCTCACCCACAAAGTCACCTTCAGCCAGTCGGTGACGACGGATGTGGACACGGGTTTGCTGATTACCAACAGCAACTACTTTGTCGATCAGGCGGTGCCGGGCAATTGGCAGGTCAAGATCACGGGTGATACTGTGACGATCAGTTACACCGTTGCCGTGCTCAACCCACCCGCACCGCCCTTGCTGGCCGATCTCAGTGTCGATGCCAGCAACAAAGCCCAATCGCAGGTGACCTGGCGCGTGCGCTCGAACGCGCTGCCGACCACGATCACAGTCTTTGCGAACAATGGGCCGATCACCCAGACGCTGGCGTATACAGATGCAGCGAATAACCGGACGACAGCGGTGGTGCCGATGTTCCAGGGGCAGGCGATGTATACCGACGTGCTGGATAGCCTGGCCGAGGTCAACGGCCAACTGGTGACCAAGACGATTGATCTCTCACGGCTGGAAAGCGGGGCCTACAACATCTGGGTGCGCCTGGAAAACCCGAGCAACCCGCCGGTGGAGGGCTATGCCACAGCGCCGCTCTCACTGGGCGTGCCAGAGCAGAGTGGCGCGTCTCAGAGCGGCAAACACCGCTACTCACCCGAGGTCCGCATCGCGGCCGATGGCTACGATGCGCTGGCTCAGTTGGCCAATGCCGCGCCGATTGGGATTGACAACGCGGCCACGCTCACCACCAGTTGGACCACGCCGATCACGGTGACACCCGAAGGCGACGGGTTGCGCATCACCTGGAAGCCGCACCCCAGCCCCGATGTCGATGCCTATGTGCTGTATGTCGGCACGAACCCGACCACGCCGACCCAGGTGATTGATCTGGACGATGTGATCTACCAGGCCTATGACGCCGACGGGGATTTGATTGGCGAACCCATCGGCACTGCCACGCTGGATACCGTTGATCCGGGGCTGATCTACTACATTTGGATTGGTGCGCAGGATGATCAGGGTGCGGCGCTGCAAGGCCAGATCAAAGCGATTAGCGCCGGTCGCATTGCACGGTCCAACACGGTCATGGCGACGGTGCCAACCGGCGACTTCAACATGAGCGCAGATGCGCCGGCGTATGCGGTCGATGTCATTGACGCGAACGGAGATGAAGTCACGGCCACGGTGACGGCGACGTTGCAGATCAAGGCTTCAGCCGATCTGTTCTATCCGGTGGATGTGTATGCCAATCTGAAATGGTCGCCCTCGGGGATTGACGCCGATGTCAATGACGACGATCCGGCCGTGGCACTGATGTCACCCTCAGCCAACAGAACTGTGCAGGTGGTCTTTCGGATCGAGCCGAGCGTGGAGGATGGCATCTACACCATTCCGGTGGTGGCCTACAGTGGAGCGATTCAGAAAGTGGTGAATGTGGTCATCAATGTGGGCGATGCAGATTACAAGGTATTCGTGCCGGTTGTGATTCGGTAAACAAAACGGCTCAGACACTTTGGACAGGATGAACAGGATTTACGAGATTAAGACTGGTGGATTTCCATCCTGCAAATCTTGTAAATCCTGTCTCAAAATGGTCACTGCTCAGCCCCATCTGTCATTCCGAGTTCCCGATTGCCGGGGACGGCAAAGCCAAGCGGCATGAACGGGAGCTCTGAGAAGGTTACCGCCAGCATTGACGCGACCAAACCCCACCCCTAGCCCCTCCCCGCAGCGGGGAGGGGGATCGCACTCCCCTCCCTTCCAGGGAGGGGTTGGGGGTGGGTTCTGCATCGGGGACAGTTTCAAGGTCGATTGCCAAATTATGTTGCGAAAATTTCTTGTTCATGAGCAGCCTGTGACCCGTGATTTACGTCAAACCATACCTGCTGCGTCAGTTGCGCCGGGACTGAGCCACGGATGGTTATACTGAATCCATCATGCGATTTGAAGCTGGTTGCGTCCTGAATGTTGTGGGGGATGACACGGTGGTGGTCGATAGCCTTGCGGATTACATCGATGCGAATCAGGCCGTCATCACAGTAGCATCGTGTGATCTCTACCAATTTAAGAATCGCCAGGTGTCTGAGATCACGTCCTACACGGTTGAAGTCAAATAGAACGGATGAAAATTCACCTTGTTGACGGCACCTATGAGTTGTTTCGCAGTTTCTTCGGCGCACCTCCCAAAACGGCCCCCGATGGCCGCGAGATCGGTGCCACATTGGGCCTTCTCAACAGTCTTCTGTCGCTCATCTCCAAGTCCGATGCGACCCATGTCGCTTGCGCCTTCGACCATGTGATCACGTCCTTTCGCAACGAGTTGTTCCCCGGTTACAAGACGGGTCAAGGGGTTGATCCAACCCTGTTGGCTCAATTTCTGCTCGCCGAAGAAGCCACGGCCGCGCTGGGGTTCGTGGTCTGGTCGATGGTGGAGTTCGAGGCCGATGATGCGATTGCGTCGGCCGTGGCGCGCTTCCGCAACGAGCCTGAGGTTGAACAAATCATCATTTGCTCACCCGACAAGGATTTGGCGCAACTCGTTTCCGGCACGCACATCGTGAGCTGGGATCGCCGCCGCGACATCCTCTACGATGAATCGGGCGTGGTGGAGAAATATGGGGTGCCGCCGGCCTCAATCGCCGATTGGCTCGCCCTGGTCGGCGATGCTGCCGATGGGTTTCCAGGCGTGCCGGCCTGGGGTGCCAAGTCGGCCGCGACCGTGCTGGCCCAATACGGGCAGATCAAGTCCATTCCCGAAGACCCCAGCGAATGGAGCCTGGGCGCGGCCCGTGCTCGACGCCTTGCCGACAACCTCAAGGCTCATGCCGAGGATGTGCAACTCTATCGCCGGCTGGCCACGCTGCGGCAGGATGTGCCGCTCAAAGAACAGCTTCATGATTTGGAATGGCGCGGGGCACAGCCGCGATTCAGGCAACTGTGCCTCGAATTGGGCGACCACACACTTGCTGATCGTGTGCCGCGTTGGATCGCGTAGCCGAAAGCCAGTTTACAGCGCCCTTATCAGTCGCCGGACGACCGACCAGGTCCGATGATGAGACATGATTTGGAATAACGCACGCCTCTACGACTACGATCCAACATCCCGTTTATCTCCTCAACCCTATCATCGGCTTGGGCGTGCGCTACCGCCAGCGCTTCACCACATGCTCGTCCCACTTGCCGTCTTCGGCCAACACCAGCTCATAGCCGTTCTTCACCCAGAACGTGCGAATCGGCACCACCATCTGCTCGTTGGTGAATTTCATCTTCTTGACCACATTGCCGCGCCAGCCGCGCTTGAGCAGCCAGCGCTCGAACGCGCTCAAGATCGGCGCGTCCAGCTCGTTCATCAGCAATTCGTTGCCCATGCGAAACACGGTGATCTCGCAGCCACGCCGCGCGGCCGAGTCTGGCTTGAGCTGGTGCATGTTAATGATGGCGGTTCCATCGCCCTCAAAGCCCACCATCCGGCCCACATCGCGACCTTCTAGCTGGATTGCAATCGTCCACGGGGTTGCCGGCGTTTCAGTTGCCTCTGTTTGCGGCGCACCAAATCGACTCTCGTCAAAGTTGATCGCGGCTTCAATCAGGCCCAATTTAGGGTGATTGCGGGTAAAAAATATTTCGCGTGCCATAAGAGTTCAGTCAAGTTGTTAGTCGTTAGCTGCTGGCTGCTGGTGACTAGCCGCTAGCCGCTAGCCGCTATCAGCCCGCCCTCAGCCCTCCCCACTCATCTGCGCCTTCACCAGATTGGCATAGTAGCCGCCTTTCTCCATCAGCGAATTGTGGTTGCCCAGCTCCACGATCTGACCCTCGCGCAAGACCACGATCTGGTCGGCCTTGCGAATGGTCGAGAGCCGGTGCGCAATCACGATGGCCGTGCGGCCTTTCATCAGGTTCTCGAACGCGCCTTGAATCAGCGTTTCGGTCTGGGTGTCCACGGCCGAGGTGGCTTCGTCCAGCACTAGAATGCGCGGGTCGGCCACGATGGCGCGGGCGATACTGAGCAATTGCCGCTGGCCCACGCTGAACTGCGAGCCGCGCTCCTGGGCCACCGTCTCGTAGCCGTCGCTCAGCTTCTCGATGAAGTCGTGGCAGTTGGCCGTCTTGGCCGCGGCAATCACCTCGTCCATGCTGGCATCCGGCCGGCCGTAGCGAATGTTATTGGCAATCGTGTCGCTGAACACAAACGGCTCTTGCAGCACCACGCCGATCTGGGCGCGCAATGATTTTTGAGTCACGGTGCGCACGTCATAGCCATCGACTGTAATGCGGCCACCACTCACATCGTAGAACCGGCACAACAAGCTGGCGATTGTGGTTTTGCCGCTGCCAGTCTGCCCCACCAATGCGACGAGCTGTCCGGGCTTGATGTTCAGGTTT